>CAZEFU010000129.1:0-5629 GCA_964511515.1 uncultured Wenzhouxiangellaceae bacterium | reverse complement strand
GATAGTACGCAGGGGCCAAAAATCTGTCACAGGCTGGGGGTTTTAGCACAGCCTCCCACGCGGGAAAGACGGAAGAATGGGGAAAATCGGAAGGATGGAAGAAACCGAAAGAGTATTGTAAGGGCCGGGGTTGCGCGCAGTGTGGCTGAGGCAGCCGAAAAACGGAAGTACAGAGATAAAAGGCTGCGGCGCTAGGCAAGCGCCGTAACCATAATTAACTTTTAGGTATCAGTTCCAGTTTCCAGCAATTGATTCACTGTATCTAAGTCTTCACGAGTTAGAATTCCTGCTGCTTGCCGTAATGCTAAATGCGCCAGAATATATGTATGTCTTGCGGTTGAGTAATTCTGCGCCGAGCGCCAGTATGTTTGCTCAGCAATTAACACATCAACGATTGTACGCGTACCTACTTCAAAACCAGCTTGGGTTGCTTCCAGAGAACTGTTGGCAGAGATTTGCGCTTGTTTTAAGGCTTGAACTTCTTCAATACCCGCAGCTATAGCGTTGTAGGCATTTTTGGTTTGGCGTACCGCAGCCCGTTGCTCGGCTTCAAGATCATCTAGTGCAGCGTTGTGGTTATAACGTGCCTGGCGAGTAAGTGAGAGCGTACGGCCACCAGAGAATATTGGCACACTTAATTGCAAGCCGTAACTAATCCCAGTACTTTCCAGCGGCACTAAAACTACCCCACCTGGATTGAATACCTGGAAATTGTTATTAATATTTTTATTGTAACCGGCAGTTAAATCAACAGTTGGGTAATGCCCAGCGCGTTGCGAGTCAATTGTTGCATCGGTAATTTCAGTAATAAATTGCCGCGCCTTAACATTTGGATTGTATTGCAATGAAGTATCAACCCAATCCTCAGAATTATCTGGCTGCGGGCGCTCCAACGGTAATTCTTCGGTTAAAATACTATATTCCTCAAACATTACACCAGCTCGTTCGCGCAGGGCTTCTTCAGCATCTTGCATGGCATTGACTGCACGAATTACCGTAGCCCGTGCTTGGTCATAACTAGCTTGGGCATTATGTACATCAGTGACCGGGGTTAAGCCAACCTCAAACCGTTGCTGGGCTTGCTCAAGTTGCCGATTTAATGCTTTTTCTTGAGCTTTAGAAAACTTAACTCCATCACGCGCATTCAATAAAGCAAAATAACGATTAGCAACATCCAGTAAAAATGCCTGATATGCCGCTTCGTAAGTAGCTTCGGCCTGGCTCATTTGGTCAACGGCGATCCCATATTGCTTGTAGCGAGTCCAGTCAAAAACACTCTGCCTGAGGCTAACACCATAGTTCTCAGAATCCAGCTCGTTATCAGAAACTTGCACACCATCAATATCTACAGTTGAGTTGCCTCTATTCATGCTCGCAGAACCAGAAATACTGGGCAAGAGCGCTGCAAGTGCCTGCTTACGGTTTTCGCCAGTGGCATCCCGTCGCCAGGCTTGTGCCTTGATGGCTGGGTCGTTTTTAATCGCCATATCCAACACGCCAATCAGGTCTACTGCGCTGGCTTGGGTGCTTGACAATAAACCGGCAAGTATTATTCCGGTGATAAGTTTTATTCTCATTTTCCGCTCTGTCCTTGTTAACTCAAATTTCTAGAAATTAAATTCTGCTGCTTTTTCTGCATTAACCAGTAATTGCAAATCTGTTTCAAACAGGCTTTGCTGCTCCCAGTCAGAAATGTTCAAGCGCTTCAGTAACCGTGCTTCCATTGCCGGCGACTGACCACTTATAGCAAATAAACGCCCACCCGGATTTACCCATTCCATAAATACTTGCGGAATTTCATAAACCCCGCCGGTTATGACCACAACATCGTGGGCTTGTTCCGGCATCCAGCCATTTAAAGCATCATCACTATGACACTCAATGTTGTTAAGTTTTTTACTGGCGAATACTTTACGAGCTTCCTCGCTCAAAGATTCAAAAATATCAATAGTACACACTGCTTTGCCAAGCCTGGCCAAACAAGCGCTTAAAAAACCACTGCCAGTGCCAATTTCCAGCACGGTTTCATCTGGCTGTAAATCTATAGCCTGCAACAAACGACCCTCAATTACCGGCCGCATCATCTGTTGACCATGGTCGAGCGGCAAGGCCAAATCAGCAAATGCCAATTTGCGATAGCGCGCCGGGACAAAATCCTCTCGCAGGGTATTCTCAATTGCGTCCAGCACGCGCAAATTAGTTACATCCCAGCCACGAACTTGCTGACTAACCATATTGTGCCGTGCCTGCTCAAAACTCATACTCATGGGTATTAACCTTAATTATTGGGAAATGTTACAAAGTATTTTCCCGAGGTAATTGCAAACCTTTAACGATAAATTGCTTTTCAGAGCCTTAAATCGCTTATTATCAGGTTTTACTGAACCACCTATAATAAATCATGCAGACGCAGATTGCGGGTTTTTTGAATCTAATTAAAGTGCCATTAGTCATTGGGCGCCTCAACTGCTAACATCTGCACCCTCAGAAGTATTCCCCAAAGGCCAACTACGGCGTACTGGAATCTAAATCAGGTTATTTTTAATGAAGCCAGAAAAGCACACAACAGCTAACATAAAACAACGCAGCGCAGCTTTACGCGATGAGGTTACCCGCCCATTGCCGGCTTCTAAAAAGGTCTATGTCAGCGGCTCCCGCCTCGATCTAAAAGTAGGTATGCGTGAAGTCAGCCAGAGTCGCACTGCCGCACATTACGGGATCACAGAGAACCCAAATATCACTATTTATGATACTTCCGGCCCTTATACCGACCCGGAAGCCACCATTGATCTTGAGCGCGGCCTGGCACCATTGCGCGAAAACTGGATCATCGAGCGCGCAGATAGCGAGCAACTAGATGGCCCCAGCTCTGCTTTTGGCCAGCAACGGGTAAATGATGTTACTACCGAAGAATTACGCTTCGAGCATATCCGCAAACCCCGCAAAGCACTTACCGGAAGCAATGTCAGCCAAATGCACTATGCCCGCCAAGGGATAATTACCCCGGAAATGGAATATATTGCAATTCGTGAAAATCAACGCCTCGATCAGCTCAAAGGTAGCGATTTATTAAATCAACATCCTGGGCAATCCTTTGGTGCTGGCCTGCCAGAGCGCTTTACCCCTGAGTTTGTTCGTGCTGAAGTCGCCGCTGGAAGAGCTATTATTCCTGCCAATATTAACCACCCCGAGCTTGAACCGATGATTATCGGACGCAACTTCCGAGTCAAAATCAATGCCAATATTGGAAATTCTGCAGTTAGCTCCGGCATTGCAGAGGAAGTTGAGAAAATGGTTTGGGCTACCCGCTGGGGCGCCGATAATGTAATGGATCTTTCCACTGGCAAACATATTCATGAAACCCGCGAGTGGATTATTCGAAATTCTCCCGTACCAATTGGTACCGTGCCAATTTATCAGGCACTGGAAAAGGTCAACGGTAAAGCTGAAGATCTGACTTGGGAGATTTTCCGCGATACCTTAATTGAACAGGCAGAGCAGGGCGTGGATTATTTCACTATTCATGCAGGTGTGCGCCTAGCCTATATTCCGATGACTGCTGGCCGCGTGACCGGCATTGTTTCCCGTGGTGGCTCAATTCTTGCCAAGTGGTGTCTTTCGCATCATAAGGAAAGTTTTCTGTATACCCATTTTGAAGATATTTGCGAAATCATGAAAACCTATGATGTTGCTTTCAGTCTTGGTGATGGCCTGCGGCCCGGATCAATTGCCGATGCCAATGACGCTGCCCAATTTGCAGAACTGGAAACTCTGGGCGAGCTAACCAAAATAGCCTGGAAGCACGATGTTCAGGTAATGATCGAAGGCCCTGGGCATGTACCCATGCAAATGATCAAAGAAAATATGGTTAAAGAGCTACAAGACTGTTTTGAAGCACCGTTTTATACTCTAGGGCCGCTCACTACTGATATAGCCCCCGGCTATGATCATATTACTTCTGCCATTGGTGCTGCCCAAATTGGCTGGTATGGTACAGCTATGCTGTGTTATGTAACCCCAAAAGAACACCTGGGCCTACCCAATCGCGAAGATGTTCGCGAAGGCATTATCACTTATAAGCTTGCCGCCCACGCTGCCGACCTGGCCAAAGGCTTGCCCGGAGCACAAGTAAGAGATAATGCAGTATCCAAGGCACGCTTTGAATTTCGCTGGCAGGATCAGTTCAACCTTAGTCTGGACCCTGAAAAAGCGCAGGAGTTTCATGATGAAACCATGCCCAAAGAAGCTCACAAGGTTGCCCATTTTTGCTCTATGTGTGGACCTCATTTCTGTTCCATGAAAATTACTCAAGATGTGCGCAAATACGCTGCCGAGCTTGGAGTAAATGAGGATCAGGCACTAGCCAAAGGCATGCAAGAAAAAGCTGCCGAATTCAAGCGCAGCGGCAACAAGTTGTATCAAAAGGCCTGAGTGGTGAAATATATCTTCAACAAAGTGCAAGAAAATGTCTGATATACAGGTCTTAACAGATGCAGAACGCAATGCCCGCTTCGAAGCCCTGGCGAAAGAGTACGGCACCGATCTGTACCGTTATGGACTGTGGTTATGCGGTAATGATGCACTGGCGAAAGATTTGGTTCAGGAAACCTTTCTGCGGGCCTGGAAAGCATTGCATAATCTTAAAGAACAAGCCGCGGTAAAAGGCTGGCTAATAACCATTCTAAGGCGGGAGTTTGCGCGTACTTTTGAACGCAAAGTACCCAAATTTACCGATCTGGATTCGGTGGTAATTGAAGAAACTAAGGATTTATCGCCTGAGGATCAGCTAGAACGCAAATTATTGCGCGAAGGCATCCTTAGACTACCGGTTAGATACCGGGAACCACTGCTGTTGCAGGTGGTAATGGGCTACAGCTGTAGGGAAATAGCCTCCCAGCTGGGATTGTCCAAGAGTGCCGTGATGACACAACTGTTCAGGGCCCGCGAGAAACTGAAAACCATGCTGCAAAAAGACGGCGTGACTGGAAATATACATGAACTTTTCTGATTTCAAAAAGTTGCTGGGAGCCGATCCCAAATCACGTGAAGCGCAAAGCCAGCGTGATAAAAGCCCGGAGTTTACTGCAGCCGCCATCGAGGCTGAGGCTTTCGAGTGCAAATTGGAAACAGCTACCCAGCTTCAACCACCACCTGAACTACTAACTGACATTCTTAATATCCGCCAGCAACACCAAGCCGAACCGCAAGGTGTTATTAAAAACCGTAGTGGCTGGCTAATGGCAGTGGCTGCCACCGTATTTATGGCAGTTGGTGCAGGCTCTGTACTGCTCTGGCAACAACAGCACTACACCAGCATTGAAGATTATGTGCACAAACATATAAGTCATGACGGCGAAGCTGCACTGACACTAGCAAGCGGAAGTCCTGCTGCGAGTCCACAGCAAGTTAATCAAATCCTTGGAGGCATTGCTACCATCGGTTCAGAGTTGGTGGCTAAAATCCGCTATATCAAGACCTGCCCAACCCCAAATGGCAAGGGTGCGCATTTTATCATTAGCACTGAAAATGGCCCAATAACAGTCATCTATATGCCTGCAACCCTCAGTGAGGGCACGCAACAATTTAGTGTTGGTGGTAAGCGCGCCCATATCATACCTCTGAAGCAAGG
>CAZEFU010000128.1:0-5652 GCA_964511515.1 uncultured Wenzhouxiangellaceae bacterium | reverse complement strand
AACTTTAAAGCCAAGATGGCGGCGCTCAAGGGCTTCAGTTTTGCTGAACTAGCCCCGCAACCACCATCAAACAACGAACCACGCACTGGTTTTTCCATGGGTCAACATGCTGAGCGCATGGCCAGAGAATGGCAGATCAGCCGCGAAGACCAAGACCGCTTGTCAATGGAGAGCCACCAAAAAGCGGCTGCCGCATACTCTGCCGGTTTCTTTGACCAGCTACTGGTGCCGTTCGCCGGAGTAACCAGAGACAACAACCTGCGCGCCGATACCAATATGGAAAAACTGGCGCAACTGCGTACTGTATTCGACCGTAGTCCCAATGGTACTCTAACCGCTGGTAACAGCACGCCCTTAACTGATGGCTCCTCTGCCGTACTACTGGCATCTGAGGACTGGGCCAAAAAGCACAACTTACCAGTGCAGGCTTATTTGACCTACGGACGCACTGCCGCAGTTGACTATGTAAATGATGAGGGTTTGTTGATGGCACCAGCAGTTGCAGTTTCAGAAATGCTAACTATGGCTAATTTAGAACTACAGGATTTCGATTTTTACGAAATTCACGAAGCCTTTGCAGCCCAAGTGCTATGTACACTGAAGGCTTGGGAATCTGAAGACTATTGCCGCAATCGCCTGGGCCGTAATACTCCCATGGGCTCGATTGATTTAAGCAAACTAAATGTGAAAGGTAGCTCATTAGCTGTGGGGCACCCATTTGCTGCTACTGGCGGGCGCATAATCGCAACTCTCGGGCAGATACTCGAACAGGCAGGTTCAGGCAGAGGTTTGATCTCTATCTGTACAGCTGGCGGAATGGGCGTAACTGCAATTCTGGAGCGCCCATAAATGGGAAAGTTACTGTTAATCCCTGAAACCAATTCAGACTTAAGAATTGACCCAGCCAAGCAAAAGCTGCAGCAAACAGACTTGCTTACCACCTTTGCCAAGCCTGGAAAAGCTAAGGATAACGAGCAAGAGTTAAAAGCGGTATGCAAGCAAATGCGCCCTCTTCTTACTCGCCTGCAAGCAAGCCAGTCGCATTCTGTGTTATTGATTTTTCAGGCACTAGATGCAGCTGGTAAAGACAGCATGATAAGGACTCTGTTCTCAGGCCTGGATCCTGCTATCACCAAACTTGCGGCGTTTAAATCGCCAAGTGAATTAGAGCGCCGGCATGACTTCCTTTGGCGCACCACAAAGCAATTGCCAGCACGCGGAGAACTGGGGATATTTAACCGCAGCTATTACGAAGAGGTTTTAGTTGTAAGAGTTCATCCAAGCTTTCTCAGCGGGCAGTTTCCCGCAGGCATAGATGACCCTGATCAGCTGTGGCCATTGCGTTACCAGATAATAAATGCACATGAAAAACAGCTTGCCAGTTTCAGCACCTTAGTACTGAAATTTTGGCTTAATGTCTCTGTTGCCGAGCAAAAGCGGCGTTTTCTGTCACGCTTGGAGCGGCCTAAAAAACGTTGGAAGTTTAACCCTGGTGATGTCAAAGAAATGGCTTATAGAAAAGAGTATGACAAAGCCTTTATCGATATGGTAAATGCCACATCAACCGAATATGCGCCCTGGTTTATGATTCCAGCAGATGATAAGCCCAGAGCCAGGTTAGAGGTTAGTAAAATTATTCTACAAGCACTGCAGGGAATGGATTTACAGTATCCAGAGCTGGACCCAGAAATTAACTCCAGCCTTAACGACTGGCAACAACAACTAAGTCAGTAATTGGTAGCTTATGGGTAGTAAAATTTCTCGCTGGATCTTAAACAGGCTCGGGTGGCGCGTTCTCAAGCAGCTGCCAGAGAGCCCAAGGTATGTCGCAATCGCAGCGCCCCATACCAGCAACTGGGATTTCCCCCTTGGTATTCTAGCCGCCTCAGCAATGGAATTAAAAATCAGCTGGATCGGCAAACACACTTTGTTTCGCTGGCCTTATGGCTGGTTTTTCAGGGCCATTGGTGGAATACCTATTGAGCGCGGTGTAGGAGCTAATTTAAGCCAACAGATGGCAGCTAAGTTTGCACAAAGCAATGAATTAGTTCTGGCAATTGCTCCAGAAGGCACCCGCAGCAAGCTCGACCATTGGAAAACCGGCTTTTATTACATCGCACTAGCAGCCAAGGTTCCTGTTGCCCTTGCATGCTTAGATTACCAGCGCAAGCAAGTAGGAATAAGCGGCCAATTTAAGCCCTGCGGTGATATAGAGGCGGATTTCGATATTATTCGAGGCTACTATGAAGATAAAACTGGGAAAATTCCAGAGCAAGCAAGCTTAATCAGGCCCCGTAAATCCGTGTAAAGAATACTCTATAAGCTGACATTGTCCATAGCTGCGAATACCCAGACGGTTGCCTGTGTGAAATTTTGAGTACAACTGTTGTGAATATCCTTGGGTGGCAAGTTGAAACTGTAATATATCATGGTATTTCAGTTACATACAGTTTGTTTCCAGAAATTAGATTAAATCATTAATACCAAACTAGTAACTAAAACTATTAAGAAAATCGACCTCAATCAAGGCTGCTTCCGCAGTATTTTGCATCAGCGTAGCCACTGTCATCGGCCCTACGCCTCCAGGTACCGGGCTAATCCACGCAGCCGCATCAGTGGCAATTTCGAAATCTATATCCCCACACAGGCTACCATCTTCTTGTCGATTTATTCCCACATCAACCACAATAGCGCCCGGCTTAATCCATTCGGAGTTTACTATCCCAGCCTTACCAACAGCTACAACTAACAGATCAGCTGAGCTTACATGAGCCTCAAGGTCACGGGTAAAACGGTGCGTAGTGGTTACTGTGGCCCCACGGTAGAGTAATTCTAGACCCATGGGTCTGCCCACGATATTAGAGGCACCCACAACAGTCGCATCAAGGCCCTTAGTGTTAATTTTGTAATAATCTAGCAAGGTCATAACGCCGCGCGGAGTACAAGGGCGCAAACCTGGCTGACGCAATGCTAATGAACCTACATTGGCAATATGGAAACCATCTACATCTTTATATCTGGAAACACTATTAGTAACCTTAACTTCGTCAATATGCTCAGGTAATGGTAACTGCACCAAGATCCCACTGACTTCCGGGTCCTTATTTAACTTCTCGATTAAAGCTAACAGCTCAGCTTCGCTGGTATCTGTACTCAGGTCGTAATCCCTACTTGTGATGCCCGCCCTAGCACAGGCCAAGCGCTTATTACGCACATAAATTCTTGATGCAGCATTTTCCCCCACCAACACCACCGCCAAAGAAGGTGGCTTGCCACCAGCCTGAACATGCTGCTCAATACCAGTTTTGACGGCATCAATTAAAGCCTCACTGACCTTTTTTCCATCTAGAATTTGTGCGCGCATAATATATCTCTGCAATCGATTCGGCATTCTAACCTGTGCCAAGCAGTTTTGGTATTATTATAAAATTAGTATATGCTTAGTTGTAAGCCTCCAATTAACCGTTGAACTGCGGAAACCTAGGTGATCAATGTATGAATGTTTTCGAGCATAATTTTCTCACCCTACATAAAGCCCCCTTGTCTCTTAGTCGATACCAAGGACAACCTATACTGTTGATTAATACTGCCACCCAATCTAGCTATGCAAGCCAACTTACTGCAATGCAGAAGCTCTGGAACGATTACCGCAACTCTGGGCTAGTTGTACTGGCGGTGCCTTGCAATGATTTTGCTGAACGTGAGCCAGAAGATGAGCAGGCTATTCAAGCTTTTCTTGATGAGCAATACCGGGTCAGCTTCCCCATAACTAGAAAAGAGTCTGTGACTGGCAAATCAGCGCACTCCCTATACCGTCAAATTGCTGATGAATTAGGACGTGATTATGTGCCTACCTGGAATTTCATCAAAATTTTATTTGATCCGCGAGGGGGTTATGTAAATTCTTGGCCAGCAAGGGTCACCCCTACAGATCAAGCCATCACCCACGCAATAGAATCAAACCTACAAAGCTGGATTTTATAATTTATCGCTACCTGCTTGCTTAACTAAAGAGCGTTAGTGTTTGCGGCATTCGCAGTTGGGATCTACTGGTAATCTGGTTTTACGAAATTCAGCACTCAAGGCATCATAGCTAAGCAAAGAACCCGCAAGTGGCTCACCGATATCGAGCAAGACCTTTAATGCTTCTGTAGCTTGCAGAGTGCCAATCACGCCTGGCAACACCCCGAGCACGCCTACATCACTGCAACTTGGTGGCTCGCTCGCATTATTATCAGCAAACAAGCAGCGGTAGCAAGCCTTACGACTGCCATCGGCAGCCTGATAATTGAAGACTGAAACCTGTCCCTGAAAACGGAAAACGGCCCCATAAACCAAAGGAATACCTAGCTCAAGACAGGCATCATTGACAGTATAACGAGTGGCTAGATTGTCAGAACCATCTACAACTAGGTCATAATCACCAATAATCTTGTTGGCGTTGTCAGCATCCAGGCGCGAATTATATGTTTGCACATTTATTTCTGGATTGAGACTGCGCAAACGATAGCGGGCTGACTCAATCTTAGCCGTTCCAATATGGGCATCATCATGTAAGATTTGGCGCTGCAGGTTCGACCTGTCAACAACATCATTATCGATGATACCGATAGTGCCAACCCCGGCAGCTGCCAGGTAAAGAGCAACCGGTGAACCCAGCCCGCCTGCGCCAATAATTAATACTTTCGAAGTTAATAGACGTTTCTGGCCTTGCTCTCCAATTTCAGGGATCACCAGATGTCGGGCATATCTGGCTCTAGCATCACTACCTAGCTGTACCGGCACTTCTGTTTGCAAGCCTGCAGACTTCCATGCTGCGTAGCCACCTTTTACACTCAAAACATTGGTATACCCTAGGCGGATAAGATCATCTGCGGCAAACAACGAGCAAACGCCCATCTCACACAGGGTAATAATTTCCTGGCCTGGGTCAGGCAATTGCTGCTCTATCATTAGCTCCAGAAAACCGCGCGACTGGCGGATAGCTCCAAGCGGACTGCCCTGCTCTACACTTACAGGCTCACGCACATCCAAAAGCACAGCACCCTGTTGCTGCCTGCTGAGCGCATCGGCTGGAGAAATTTGGGTGATTCGGGCTTTTAAAAGCTCCAGCCTCTGTTGTTTTAAACTCATTTGCTGGTCTTACGCTTTTTTCTGCTGCTGGGTCTTTTCTGTGAGTTAAACCTTTTGCCCCGCTTACCATCCGGGTTATTACTGTCGAACTTCGGCTTCTTGCCACTAAAAGGATTCCTGCCCTCACGAAATTCAATCTTTAGTGGTGTGCCTTTAATTTTAAAAACAGCTCTGATTTTATTGGCTACATAGCGCTGATAATCAGGCGTAACTGTACTTACCCTGGTGCCGTGAATGATAATTCGGGGTGGAAAACGGCCGCCGCTATGAGCAAAGCGAAGCTTGGCAGTGCGGCCCTGCTTCATTGCTGGTTGATGAGCTTCCCATGCAGCTCGTACAACCTCCGTAAGACGGGTTGTGGTCATGTCCATACCCGCTGAATCCCAGGCTTCATTAACTGCCCGCATCAGCTCACGCAAGCCACTGCCATGTAGTGCAGATAGTGTAATGCGGCGTGCAAATTCAGCATAGGTTAGTTTTCGGTCTAGTTCAGATTTAAGCCGCTTGCGCTGCTCAGTA
>CAZEFU010000127.1:0-5655 GCA_964511515.1 uncultured Wenzhouxiangellaceae bacterium | reverse complement strand
GGGTATTGAGATATTGGCGAGCGTTGCAGGAAATTAGCGCTGGGATCACCAGCTACATTTAGAAATGCGTAATCAGTAAATGGGCGTGCTTGTTCTGCATTCATTATGTTCGCAAAGCGTATTTCAATGCGTTCGGTCAATTCTGTGGCAAGTAATCTTTGTTGATGAAATGCCTCCCATTTTAGTTGGCTGTACGTGTGTTGGATTAACATAGCTGCAGGGATGGCTATGGCCAGAAAAAACAGGATTAACCAGCGCCTTAGACGGGGTATATCCATACTGGAGAATATTCTGGATTTTGGGCTGGTCATTAGTCTTTAGCCGTGCTGGGGTTTGATGGGTTACCATTTTGCAAAAGGCGATACCCAGCACCTCGAATGGTAACTAAAAACTGTGGCTTGGCAGGCTCTGGCTCAAGCTTGCGCCGGAGCTTGGCGATATGAATATCGACCGTTCTGGTTTCCAGTTCGACGTTGCTAGCATAGCCCCAAACCTTATGCAGTAACTCTTCGCGGCTAACTGGTCGTTTACTGTGGCTTTGCAAATAACGCAATAAATTTATCTCTCTACGGGTGAACTGTATTGTTTTAGTTCCATTTTTCCCGCACAGGTTCATGCAATCTATTTTGACTGATTCTCCCAGGCGTATAAGCTCTATTTTCTTTTCCGCAGCTTGAGTTCTGCGTAAAACTGCCTGAATGCGCAACAATAGCTGGGCTATTGAGAAAGGCTTGCTTACATAATCATCAGCACCCAGAGATAATCCCTGAACAATATCTTCTTCCATGTTTTTAGCAGTCAGCATTATGATTGCCAGGTCATGGTCGTGTTGCCGAATCTTGTCGCAAATCTCGAAACCATCTATTCCCGGCAGCATAACGTCCAGTAGCACCAGGTCAAACTGCCCGCTGCGAGCCAAGTCTAAGCCAGCAGTTCCAGTGGCTGCTTCCTCAACCGCATAACCATGGTATATCAGCACATCCACCAAGCCTCTACGAATAGCGGTTTCATCCTCGACAATTAATATTTTAGATTTGCTGGTCATTAGTGAGCTGCAGAATTTTGTTAGTTAAATACTACCTTGTAGATGGTTTCGATGTGCAACTGCTTTGTAAAACCTTTGTAAAAACTTTTCTGTAGGTTTTACCAAAACCTGTCTGTTCACTATCCATCTTCGAACTTAGACTTGCAGCGTAAATTAAATATTTCAAGCAAGAGGAAAACAGTATGGCATTAATAAATCGTATCACCAAACTTTTTCAGGCTGATATCAACGCGGTTCTTGATCGCATTGAAGAGCCTGAACTATTACTTAAGCAAGCTATAAGAGAGATGCAGGAGGATCTTTTTCAAAGCGAGAAACAAATCAGTATTATGGAGGTTGAACAAACCAAGCTGGCGGCAACAGAAACCAGGTTGAAGAAATCTGTTGCTGGAATAAAGCAGGAGCTTGATCTGTGTTTTGCCTCAGAAAAGCATGAGTTGGCCCGATCCTTGATTAAACGACGCCTGGAAACTGAACGCTTTTGCGAACAGCTTGCCGATAAACGCAAGCATGGCCAACAGAGCATCATTGAGTTCAAAGCGAGGTATGAGGAAAACCTTATGCAGCTGGAAAGCATGCAGCAAAAGGCTGAGGTCTTAATAACTGAAACTGAACCTGATACTTGCAAGCGCAATTGGGATTTACCAAATGCGGTTGTCAGCGCAGATGATATAGAAATTGCTTTCCTCAATGAACAGCAACGGAGGGCATAAGATGAAAACGGCAAGTTTTAATGAAGGACTCGTTTTCGCACTTGTTAGTAGTTTGGCAGGCAGCGTTATATATTATTTATTCTCGGCATTTGTAGCTGATAGTTATTTGTTCAGATTACTCATTAGCTTGGGAAGTTTTGCCTATATTTTCTATTTATTGAGCAGAAGTCAAACAGCTATTGGGCGGCTTAGTGCAATGGGTATATGGGCGGTTATTTCGGCGCTAATGTGGTTTTATTGGCCACCAGCGGCGGTGTTTATCCTGGTGCATATCTCGCTTATCTGGATTATTCGTTCCCTGTATTTCTATTCAAGTCTGATCTCGGCATTAGCTGATCTGGGGCTTAATCTGTTGAGTATAAGCGTCGCTTATTGGGCCGCCCTGCAAACTGGCAGCCTGTTCCTGAGTATCTGGTGTTTCTTTTTAAGCCAGGCAATGTTTGTGGCAATTCCAAAGAATCTGTTAGCTACAAATAAACCCAAAGCTGTAGCTGATGATCGTTTTATGCGCTCTCAGAGAGCCGCAGAAGCGGCAATAGCAAAATTATCAACCCGGCCACAAGGCCTATAAAGGAAGCCCTGATTTATTCGTGAATGAGCATCTTAAGCTCAGAATATATCAGCGGCTCCTACAAGGAGAAGTAAAATGAAAGCGAAAATTACCGCACTTATCATCCTCACGATTACCGCAGTAACTGTTATGGCATATCCACATGTTCGTGAGCCGGCACCTGGTGCCCAGCCAAACCCAATTGTTATACCCGGACAACAGCCAAAAATAGAAGTTGTTTTTGTGCTCGATACCACCGGTAGCATGAGTGGTTTACTGCAAGCGGCCAAGGAAAAAATATGGTCAATAGCCAGTAGCATGGCATCAGCACAAAATTCACCAGAAATTAAAATGGGTCTGGTGGCATACCGGGATAGAGGTGATGCCTATGTTACTAAGGTGCAGGATTTATCCAGCGATCTTGATAGTATGTACGCAGCTTTAATGGATTATAAAGCTGACGGCGGCGGCGATGGCCCTGAAAGTGTGAATCAGGCACTTTATGATGCTATTCACAAAATATCATGGAGTCAGGACAAGCAAACTTATCGGGTGGTTTTTCTGGTGGGTGATGCACCCGCACATATGGATTACCAAGATGAGGTTCAATACCCGGAAACTCTGGCGATTGCCATGCGAAAGGGAATTAATGTCAATGCCATTCAAAGTGGGCAGGACACCTCGACCACGGCAAACTGGAAACAGGTAGCTAGTCTTGGATCAGGCGTTTACTTTCAGGTTGAAGATAGCGGCAATGCAATTGACATCAGTACACCATTCGATAAGCAACTTGCTACCTTATCCAGCAAGTTGGATGAAACCAAGATGTATTTTGGGAACCGCGAAGAAAAAACCAGGCAGCGAAGAAAGCTAGCAGCCAGCGAAAAACTGCGCAAAAACTCCACCAGCGAGGCCATGGCAAGGCGGGCTGAATTTAATACATCCTCCAGTGGTGCAGGAAATTTCCTCGGCGAAGGAGAGTTAGTAGATGCAATATCCAGTGGTCGCTTAGAGCTAAGTGATATTGATGCGACTGAATTACCAGCCGTCTTGCAAAAATTGAAACCAGCAGAGCAACTAGCGGTGATTAAAGAGCAGGACGGTCAGCGAAAAAAACTAAAACAGGATATTCGCCAACTAGCCGAACAGCGTGCTGATTACCTGAAGAAAGAAGTTGCCAAAATTGGCGGCAGCAAAGATTCACTTGATCATAAAATCTACCAAGCCGTGCGCTCTCAAGCTGCAGAAAAAGGCCTGGTCTACGCAGACGACTCACCCAGCTACTAAAGCCAGTAATGAGCAGTAAAGAGGGTCAAAGTAAAGTGTCAGAGTAAACTCGTCAGGCAAACTATTCTTTTTGAGCGGTGGGAAGAGTTTACTCTGGCACTTTACTTTGACCCAGATTTTCAACCATAAAAAAAACCCGGCATTCGCCGGGTTTTTCAGTATCTAATAGCTGAAGTTTAGCTATGGCGGCGTAAAGTAACTGCGCCAAATGCCAACATCAAAGTAAGCATGGCTATTATTGACCACCTGCTCAATGTGGGGATGGACTTAGCTTCGAGGCCGTTGCTTGCGCAAGGCGAGGCAGAGGCACCACTGATATCTAGGTTATAGTCGCCATCACCGCCACCCCATGAATCTACTTGAATGATGAACTGCCCTGAACTTGGTGCAACAAAATTAAAGTTAATGTCAGCGCTGGAGTTGCTATTGTCTGCATACTCATAGTCAACAGTATTGGCATCACCAACCTCTGCATTATTGTCGAGCACATCGAAGACGTAAAGCAAAGCAGCATAGCCGCCAACAGTTTCTAGTTGTAAAGAAACCGTAGCGCCAGATATGGCACAAAAAGTATACCAAGGATGATCAGCGCCGGCACCAGGTGCATGCACCAAAGTGCCATCGTAGTTCCCATTGCCACCACCATCAATACTGCTGATATTATTTGCCGGGCCGTGAGCTGCCAAGGCAATAGAAGGTATCAATAGAGTTACAAGTAGTAAAGCACGAAGATTGATTGTCATTTGTCTATCCCTAATTAGTAAATGATTGATATTTATTCTTTTTATTATCTTGAATCATACTAGTTCAAAGGATCAGAATAAAGTGCCAGAGCAAACTAAACTCCTATTTGTTCTTTATTCCCCACTGTACCTCTTTGTTCTTTGAATTCCGTCAGCTAGGCGGAGGTTGCTGCATCAGCCGAGCGCGAGTTGTAAATGCTCGGCCATTGCGTGAGGCTTCCAGTTCCACCACAGTACCTGGTGAGGTTTGTGATATTTCTAATAAAAATTGGCGCCAGCTGCTGACTGGCTCGCCTGCCGCGCTGAGGATGATATCCCCCTGGCGCAACCCGGCTTGCCATGCCGGGCCATCTTTGTAGATTCGGCTAACCATAATGCCGTTGGGTCTGGCAATGGTGCCATCTCCAAGGTTACCAAAAGGTAGCACGCTAAATTCTGCACCTAGCCAACCTCTGCGAACATCACCATATTCGATGATTTGCTGCATTACATCTTTTACCAGGGTGAAAGGAATGGCGAAACTTATCGATTGCGCTCCAGTATTGCGCGATAGTGCGGCGGTATTGATACCAATAATTTCGCCACTGGCATTGGTTAGTGCACCACCACTGTTGCCAGTGTTGATGGCAGCATCAGTCTGAATAAAGTCTTGTAATATTGGACCGCTGACTTGGTCACGGCCGAGGGCTGAGATTATTCCTTGGGTTACAGTGTGACTTAGGCCCACCGCATTACCAATTGCCAAGACAATATCACCAACCCGTAGGGAATCGGGAGCTGCGCTTGGGGCGACTGGTAAGTTTTCTAAATCTACTTTTAGCACAGCTAGATCAGTGAAGGTGTCTTCACCAACAATAGAGGCTTGGGCAATTCTGCCGTCCCATAATGAGACCCAGATATCAGAGCTGTTGCGAATTACGTGGTAGTTGGTGACTATGTAACCATCGGCACTGACAATTACTCCGGAACCCAGCCCCAAGCCCTGACGGGTACGGTGGCGACCGCGTGTCCACTGTTGCTCCAAGGCGCTCAATTGCTGGGTTTGTGCTAGTTGTTTGGTATAAATGCTTACTACTGATGGTGCGGCGCGGTTAACTGCATCTGCATAGCTGAAATGCGGGTTATTTAGCTGGCTTAATGTTTGCTCGTTAGCATTTTGATCAAGCGTGGAGTTTTGCTGTGGCAGCAGTTTAATAATAACGAAGGCGATAGCCAGCCCAAGAATGATGGACTTAATTATTAAGCTGAGCATTTCTGAAAGTGATCTCAATGTGAAAACCGTTAATACCTGCTGTAAGAATACTATTATATACCGCA
>CAZEFU010000126.1:0-5681 GCA_964511515.1 uncultured Wenzhouxiangellaceae bacterium | reverse complement strand
ATGCGTGATGCGGGTATGCAGGCATGCGGCAAACATTATCCCGGTCATGGCAGTGTCGAGCTCGACTCGCATTTGGATGATGTCATAGATCTGCGTCCAGCAGATACGATATTAAATCAGGATTTACAGCCATTCGTTGAACTTGCCGATGATCTGGCCTCGATAATGGTGGCGCATGTTACATATCCGCAGATAGATCCAGCACCGGCAGGGTATTCAAAGCGTTGGTTAATTGACATATTACGCGATAAATATGGCTATAAAGGCGTAATTATTTCTGATGATCTGGATATGTTTGCAGCATGCTCTGTTGGTGATATGAGTGCCAGAGTAGAACTTGCCCTTACTAGCGGTTGTGATCTTGTGCTAGTTTGTGCTGCTGCTAGTGCCAGTGACTATCTTGCCAACGAGCCTGCCAATTTTGCAAATGCAAATGCAGCTATTGAGTCCTTGTATGGAGGACCTACTGTGAGTCGTGAAGAGGCATTAATGGTGCCAGAATTTCGCCATTGGATTACCAGCCTGGAAAAACTCAACTAAACATTCAAGTGCATTAAACAGTTTATGACCCTGGTCAATGTTGATCAGCTGTAAATAGAGATAATTTCATCATGAAAGAAATGAGCCCCAAGGAAATTCTGGACAATTCCAGCCCGCTAATCAGCGCAGAAAAAGTACAAGAAGCCGTAGAGCGTCTCGCCACTGCATTAAATGAACGCTTCGCAGGGGCCGAGCCATTATTCTTGAGCGTTATGAATGGAGCCATGATTCCAGGTGCCTGGTTGGTGACCAAGCTTAAATTTCCCCTGCAAATGGATTATGTACATGCCACTCGCTACCAAAGCACTACCCATGGCGGCATTATTGATTTCCGCGCCAAGCCCAGCAAGTCAGTTGCCGGGCGAATAGTAATATTATTTGATGATATATACGATGAAGGCTACACCCTTGAGGCAATACGCGATTGGTGCATAGGCAAGGGAGCCAGAAAGGTAATAAGTGTGGCACTAGTGCGGAAGCTACATGATCGTGGCCTATCGCGCGACTGGCTTGATTATTTTGGTCTGGATGTGCCCGATGTATATATCTTTGGTTGTGGTATGGATGCTTTCGAGTATCACAGGGAATTAGATCATATCAGGGTGCTGGAAATATGAGCGCACAAGCTAAAGTGCTTGGCTTGATCGGCGGTACAGGGTTGGATCGACTCGGTACTGGTTTAGAACTAGAAATTTCTGATACCTCTCCCTGGGGCGAACCTACAGACAAATTCACTCAATTTGAACTTGCTGGAAATAAAATTTTGTTTCTACCTAGGCATGGCTATGATCATCGTTTTGCGCCGCACCGAATTAACTACCGAGCCAATATCATGGCTTTTAAGAATGCCGGAGTGAGTGAAGTTTTAGCGATTAATGCAGTTGGTAGTATTCCTGATGAAATGCCGCCTGGATCACTGGTGCTAGCAGATCAGATTATCGATTATACCTGGGGCAGGGCACATACCTATTATGAAGATGACCAGCAGGAACCTGAACATATCGATTTTACCCAGCCATTCGATACGCAATTTAGAGAGAGGGTTTTACGTGCGGCAAAGAGTGCGGCTGTG
The DNA here is from genome assembly GCA_964511515.1 of uncultured Wenzhouxiangellaceae bacterium. Lineage (GTDB taxonomy): Bacteria > Pseudomonadota > Gammaproteobacteria > Xanthomonadales > SZUA-36 > SZUA-51. The sequence goes on along the minus strand of CAZEFU010000126.1, from coordinate 4,069 downwards.
GCGTTGATAGATAAGGCAGTATTGGGGGTAACTCAGGGGCCGCGACTGGAAACAGCAGCTGAGATCAGAAAATATCAACGCGATGGCTGTGATCTTGTAGGTATGACCAGTATGCCTGAAGCGGCTTTAGCCAGAGAGGCTGGAATTGCCTATGCATCATTATGTGTTGTAGGTAATAAAGGCGCAGGATTAGTCGCTGGCGCCACTATTGAGGGAATGGACAAAGTATTGGAGCAAGCAATGACAGATGTGCGAAAGCTTGTCCGGGAATTAGCGCTAAACAATACCTAAAAGGTTAGTGTATATTTAGTTCATCCAGCGGCGATTTTAAGCCAGCCTGCAAGGCATCGAAGTCAATTTCTGTGCCATGCCCTAGCATTGCTTCAACTAATTTCTTATCAACGCTGGTTCGAAGCAAATGAATGGCAAATGAATTGCGTAGAGTAACTGGGGTAACTCGCGTGTAAATCTTGGCATTTATTGCAGCTGTAGCGATATCTTTTTCAGTTTTATTGCCACTTATATATGTGCGCTTTGAAGGACCATCGCTAGAAGAATCAAAGCTTCTTTCTTTTTCTGGAAATAGGAACTGCCAGCCCCAAGATCTTGAAGCATTAGGGTTGGAACTACGGATATTGTCAGGTAACTGGACGCCCGATAAACCATCTGCAATATCTTTTATATGCATTAAGCGGCGATCTTCAAATTGCGCAAGCAGCTGTGTTTTGCATTTAGTTGGCAATGTAGTTACCCAGCCTGCAGAACCATCTGCTTGGCGAACCAAAACAGTGTTGTTTTGAAGGTTGATATCTCTAATTCGAAGCTTTAGGCATTCGCTTAACCGCAGGCCAGCGCCGTAAACTAAAGAAGCAATCAACCACGACTTTCCGCTTAAATTTGAGAGCAGTGTTTGCACTTCATCTTTGCTCAATAAAGATGGAGTCTTACTTTCATCTTTTTCGCAAAGCATATTATCAATCCAATCTGGATCATTTTGTAATACGTCTTTGTACAAAAACAAAACTGCTTGCAAAGCCTGATTGCGAGTCTGCTGTGGGGCATAGCGCTCAGCTACAAGGTGCTGCAAGAACTTTTCAATATCTTGTTGCCCTAGCTCTACCAAACCTTGCTCACCCTGGAAATCGACAAACTCTTGGCCCCAATATAGGTAGGCTTTTTTAGTTTGTTCCGTAAACTTCTGATTCTGTAGCGAGTTGCGGAGTTTATCCAGTATTTTGATTTCTGCCATCATGCTCTATATTTATACCAATTGTTGGTTTTAGAAAATTAGTGAAGAGTAAAGAATAAAGCTTCACTTGAAAGCATATATGCAAACTACATGCCAATATTGAAATAGTAAAAAAAACAGTAACATATGAGAACAAGCTCTTAAAATAGTAGACGCAAGGTGTCAATGTATGGGGACACTGACAAGAATTGTCAGTGTCTCACACAAGCCAGGCTCAATATGAGTGGTTTTCTGATAATATGAATTTACTATCTAGGTAATTGCTCAAAATAAAACACTCTCAGCAGTATGAATTTAAGTTATTAAAAAGAAAGAGGTATTTGCTTAAGCCATTATGTTAAGTAAATGCCAAGGTATACATTCTCATCAGGAGACCAACATGAGTACCGCTTGGACTGAAGAACAGCTAGCCACCTTACCCATTGTTGATGGTGTCCGCCAGCGAGGTGTTGAAATTACCCGCCTGGAAACTTTCTGCGATGCGGCCTTTGCTTTCGCTGTGACTTTATTGGTGATTGGTGGGGATGGTATTCCCAAAAGCTATTCAGACTTAACCCTGGCCCTAAAAGGAGTGCCTGCATTTGCTGCCAGCTTTACAGTCATCGCTGGCCTCTGGTGGTCACATCGCACATGGAGTCGGCGCTATGGGCTTGAGGATGATGTAACAACAGTAGTCAGCCTGACCTTTGTATTTATTATGCTGATTTATGTGTACCCATTAAAAATGGTCTTCTCTGCTTTTGCAGGCTGGCTAAGTGGTGGCTGGCTACCAACTGAGTTTGTAATGAGCAATCCAACTGACATGCTCGGTATTTTTGTAGTCTATGGAGTCGGTTTTGCCATTCAGACTGGCATGTTAGGGCTTCTGCATTGGCGGGTACTAAAAGTAACACCCGAACTAAACTTAAACGAAGTCGAGCAATTACGAACAAAACAGCAAATAGTCCAGAATCTGATCCTCGGCGCAATTGGCATAGCCTCAGCAATATGGGCAATAGCTCTGCCCCCACAGATTGGAATTTATGCGGGATTCATATACATGATTCTACCAATCACAATGCCAATACTGTCATCAAAATATGTCAAACAAGTAGAGAGATTACAGGGCAGGTAAACATCTGATCTCCATATGCCGTAGGGTGCCATTAAGCCGCAGGCAAACGCACCTAAGCGCAGTAAAAGCATCACTCTATGCTTTACCATAGCGAGTCAAGATCATCAGTTGGCAACAACATAAGGACCAAATTCCTTAGTCATACTACCAGTGGCCCTACCGGTTACAGGGTCGGCGATTTCGAAATCCACATTCTTAACTACATCAGTAGTTAGCATTTTATTACCGTTTTGGTAAAGTATAAAATATATATCCGGAGTGCGCTCTCCTGGGGAGTCGATAGAAGAAATATCTGCAACTGAAATAAAGATACCAGCACTACCGTTTACATCCAGTTTCGCCTCGCCCAAGTTACCATCGAATAATGGATCTTTATCTCGAACTTTTACGCTCCAGCTACCATCGCTAAGAGGGCTTCCATTGGTATTTGTAAAGCTGACAATTAGCCTGAACAGGCCGCTGCTACCATTACTCATATATAACTCCATCATAGTGTAAGATTGGACTGCTAATTTATCATTTATAGCCCCAATTTAATATGACAAATCAAATAAACACTGAAACAACTGACTATCCGCACCTGCTGGCACCACTGGATCTTGGCTTTACGCGCCTGCGTAACCGGGTGCTTATGGGCTCAATCCATACAGGTCTTGAGGATAGGAGACGCGACTTTCCGCGGCTAGCTGAGTATTTTCGCGAGCGTGCTTTTGGGCAAACAGGCCTGATTATTACCGGTGGCTTTGCCCCAAATATACGCGGCTGGCTAACCCCCTTTGGCGGCACACTAATGGTGCCGTGGCAAGTTGGTAGACATCGGCTGATAAGCTCTGCCGTGCATGCCGAGGGCGGACATATTTGCTTACAAATTCTGCACTCGGGTCGTTACGGTTATCATCCATTTCAGGTTGCACCATCATCAATTCGCTCGGCAATTTCTAAATTCACCCCTAAGACTCTGAGTGCGCGTGGTGTGGGACAGCAAATAAAAGCCTATGTGCGAACCGCAAGACTAGCCCGTGAGGCTGGTTATGACGGGGTTGAAGTAATGGGCTCTGAGGGCTATTTAATTAATGAGTTCATCGCCCCCAGAGTAAATAAACGCAATGATAAATGGGGCGGTACGGCAGAAAAACGAATGCGTTTTGCGGTTGAAATAGTAACTCGGATTCGCGAAGCTCTAGGTAGTGACTTTATTATCATTTACAGGCTCTCCATGCTTGATCTGGTTCCTGATGGTAGTAACTGGGATGAAATTGTCAGTCAGGCTCGCGCTGTCGAAGCTGCTGGGGCTACAATAATCAACACTGGGGTAGGCTGGCATGAGGCGCGCATACCCACAATTGCAACTATGGTTCCACGCGCTGCATTTGTTGATGTTACGGCTAAATTAAAACCTGAAGTTTCACTGCCGTTGATTGCTGTGAATCGTATCAATACCCCAGAACTAGCAGAAGATATTCTGGCCCAGGGTAAGGCCGATATGATTTCTATGGCAAGACCACTATTAGCCGACCCACATTTTGTGCGTAAAGCAAGCTTGGGGCAGGCTGCTATGATCAATACCTGTATAGCTTGCAATCAGGCTTGTCTGGATCATGTGTTTGCAGGTAAGCCGGTTAGTTGTCTGGTAAACCCCAGGGCTTGTGAAGAAAGCATTATCAAGCCTGCTGTGGTTGAGAAAAAAATTAAATTGGCAGTAGTCG
>CAZEFU010000125.1:0-5703 GCA_964511515.1 uncultured Wenzhouxiangellaceae bacterium | reverse complement strand
GAGGCCAGCCAGCTCCGAGCCGTCACCAACCAATACTAAGTATACATCTGGTGTTCCAGCAGCGTTTGTTGATTGCTCATCAAGCAATTCAACCAGGCGTTCCTCGCCCATAGCAAAGCCAATTCCAGGCCAAGGCTTACCGCCACGCTGGGTAATCAGGCTGTCATAGCGACCACCGGCACAAACAGTACCCTGGGCGCCCAAGTTATCACTAACCCATTCAAACACCGAAGCGGAATAATAATCCAGACCTCGTACCAGATATGGGTTGTGAGTGTAGGCAACCCCCATAAGCTCCAATGTCTCAACAAATGAATCGAAATACACCCGCGATTCGGTGCCGAGAGAGTCCTTCAGCAAAGGTGCCTCTTGTAGTAGTTCACGGGTAGCTGGGTTTTTGCTATCCAGAATTCTTAGCGGATTTCGCTCCATGCGCAACTGGGAGTCAGGGTCTAGTTCAGCAAACCTTGATTGCAGGTATGTCACCAATTTGTCACGATACTCAGCACGTTCTGCGTTACTGCCAAGTGAATTTATCTCAAGGCGTAAACCTTTAATTCCCAATTCTTGCCAAAGCCGTTCTGCCATTAGTATTATTTCGGCATCTATATCCGGGCCAGCCAGGCCAAATACTTCAACTCCAATCTGATGGAATTGTCGGGTGCGGCCACGCTGCGGGCGCTCACGTCTGAACATCGGCCCTCTATACCATAAGCGTTGCGGCTGACCATATAACAAGCCATGCTCTAAAGCGGCACGAACCACCCCTGCCGTACCTTCAGGGCGGAGAGCAATATGATCACCACCGCGATCCTCGAAGGCATACATTTCTTTTTCAACAATATCGGTAGACTCACCGATTGAGTGAATAAATAATTGGGTTTTTTCTAATATTGGAGTACGGATTTCCGCATAGCCATAGCGAGAAAAAATCTTCGCTGCTGTTGATTCGAGTTTCTGCCACCGACTGATATCGGTAGGAATCAGATCGTGCATACCCTTTAATGTTCGAATTTTCTCTGCCATAGTTTTTATTGCTTTTCGAGCTGCCAACAAACTAGTTGCTGACTGAAATGGTCTCTGTGCTCACGGTTATATTGGCAACGCCACCCGTTATAAGTTCAGGTAATTCCACTGTCTCGCCATCTATCCAGATCCTGGTCGCGGAAGCCCGGCCAATTTGCATTTGATAAGGTGGCTCACCTTGGTATTTATAAAGCTGACCACCAGGCTTTATTGCGTATTCAAGGCGCTGCCCGTTTGCATCTGTAATGTGTAACCAGCTATCTGCACTAAGCTCAACCTCTAGCTCCCCATTAGGTATTACAATTTCTTCTGGGCTTGATGTAGGCTCGTCCTCAGGCATAAATACAGGCACCATATTAGCCTGAATATGCTCTGGTGTTGTCTTGGCTTCTAAGTCTTGTGAAGGACTAGGCTTTGTTTTAATTGGCAATACATGCTCTCTAGTTTCACTCTCTAACTTGCCGTTGCTCACTCGTTCTTCGGACCAGGTTGCGGCAAAGTGTGTATATGCCCAAACCAATGGAATTATCACGAAAACTGAAGCTGCCACATACGAAACCACTCGCAAATAACCAATAAACTCTGTTGGCTGCGGATCGACATTCAAAAAAGCGCTCTTAATTGGCGGGGCTTTACACTCAATAGTCTGAACTAATGACTCTAGTTGTTCTTTGGGAACGCCCAGGAAGCGGCCATATTGCCGCGCATACCCTCGCGCACATGCAGGTGAGAATTGTTGCCACTGGTTGGATTCTATAAGTTCAACTTTTTCCAACGGCAGTTTTAAATATTTGGCTACATCGACGATTGTGAGGCTCTGAGAACGACGCAAATTACTAAGCAATTCACCTGGTGAGGTGGCTAATAATTCTCTTTGCTCAATCACTATTAACTTCCTTGTTATAAAAGTCGTTTGGTGAAATGTGATTCAGGAAATTGCTGAATCAACTTTTGTCTATATTCTTCACTAGCCTCTTTATCCCCTAATCTCCGCTCTACATCATACCCCAAAAACAAACTGCTATCAGAAACCTGGCTGGTTGCGTGGTAACGCTGCAAAAAAGCTCTGGCTTTTAGATTCTCCTGCTGGGCAGCCATTAATGCTGCCATTGCCATCAAGGTAGGCGGATATCCTTTGGCGTGTTTTAACGCCAGACGCAGATAGTTTTCCGCTTTGGCATATTCCTTCTCCACAGTTGCACAACGCCCAGCATTGGTTAATGCAAGCTCCGGGGTTGAGTAAAATGGTTGCTCAATTGCGCGCTCAAAGTACGGATAGGCTTTGTCGAACTCACCTTCCGTGCATAAGTATTGGCCGTAGTTATTCAATATTCCACCGTCTTCAGGGCTCAACTCAGCTGCCCTGCGATAGTGATGACCAGCTTTGTCATGCGCGCCAATGCGGCTATACAGCACTCCGGTTACAGTATGGGCAGTCGCATAATTGGGGTCTGCGCGTAAGGCTTTTTGCAACTTCTCAAGTGCAACTTCATAATCCCCTCTTTGCATATACCCAGAGGCTAGCTGCACATTTATTCTTGCAGCCTTGCTAGCTTCAGTCTTTTCATCTGGAAGCTTGACCTCAGAGCCAGAACTTGCACATGCACTGAGAAATACAATACTTACGATCACTATCCATGTTTTCATCTGCTTTTCCTTGATCTGATTAAGCCTGCAGTTGCGCCTTGTAGGCGGCCTGTCTTCGAGTACGATCGATAACTTTCCCAACTAGCTGTCCGCAAGCAGCATCAATATCTTCACCTCGGGTCTTGCGTACAGTAGCTATTAAACCACCCTTCATTACTATTTGCTTGAATGTTTCAATCCGTTCAGGGCTTGAGCAGCGATATCGAGAGCCAGGGTATGGGTTAAATGGAATCAAATTCAGCTTGCTCGGCACTGTACGCAGGAGCTTCACTAATTGCCGTGCGTACTTAGGATCATCATTGATCCCATCCATCAACGTATATTCAAATGTTATCTGGCACTTATTGCGACCTGCAACATAGCGCTGACAGGCGGCGATTAATTCTTTGATCGGATATTTTTTATTCAATGGCACCAATTGCACACGCAAATCATCAATAGGGGCATGCAAAGATACAGCTAGCGCCACATCAACCGTGTCGCGCAAGCGGTCAATCATTGGTACCATCCCCGCGGTACTTACCGTAACCCTTCTTGAGGCCAGGCCATAACCTAAGTCATCGCGCATAATTCTTAATGCTGGTGCCAACGCTTCAAAATTCAGCAAGGGTTCACCCATGCCCATCATTACTACATTAGTAATAGCACGCTTGCCATTGCGTTCGTGCCCTAAAGACTTGGCTGCTAGAAAAACCTGACCGATTATTTCACTAGTGCTGAGGTTGCGGCTAAAGCCTTGAGTGGCAGTTGAGCAAAAACTACAATTTAGAGCGCAACCTACCTGCGAGGAAATGCAAAGTGTACCCCTGTTAGCTTCAGGTATAAACACAGTTTCAACCGCATTCCCACCTGGCAGACCCAGCATCCACTTAACAGTTCCATCTTCGGAGCGCTGCTCTTTGAGGATTTTTGGCAAGGTGATGCTGGCGATTAAGGCCAGCCTTTCACGTAAATCCTTACCCAGATCAGTCATGGCTGCAAAATCAGTTACTCCATGATGATAGAGCCACTTCATTATTTGGCTTGCGCGGAAAGGTTTCTCGCCTATAGATTCAAAAAAAGCACGCAAACCCGCCTCATCGAGGTCAAGTAGATTTACCTGGGTTTGCGTGTTTATCATCGCAATAAGCTGTTAACGCGAGTGAATTTCACAAGCGCTAAAGAAATATGCTATTTCCTCTACTGCCGTTTCACTTGCATCTGAACCATGCACTGCATTGGCATCAATGCTGGTGGCAAAATCAGCGCGAATAGTTCCAGCATCAGCTTCTTGTGGATTAGTTGCACCCATCAGTTCCCGATTTTTGCTAATCGCGTTTTCGCCTTCGAGAACTTGCACCATAACCGGGCCAGAAATCATAAAGCTAACTAAATCAGCAAAAAACGGCCGATCTTTATGCACTGCATAAAAACCTTCGGCTTCTGCCTGCGATAATTGCCGATACTTAGAGGCAATAATCTTTAAACCAGCATTCTCAAATCTGCTATAGATTTGACCAATTACATTCTTAGCCACAGCGTCGGGCTTAATGATAGAAAATGTTCTTTCAATAGTCACTTTAATTATTCCTTGTACATGCATGATATATATGATTATTTAATTCTAGCATGATTGCTAAAAATAGACAGTAAAACCAATAGGATTATAGCGTTCAGGCTCATTTTTGGCAATTTAATAAACCAAGAAAGATAGGAAAGATAGGGTCAGAGTAAAGTGCCAGAGTAAATTGGAAAATAATCTTAATTTATCTACAAACACCCACTCATGAGCTTTCCAATCAACAATCAAACGCCCAATTAAAACACTTGTTTGAATCTCAAAAATAGACTACATTAGTCTCTATGTTGAGCACGCGCGACAAAATCTTGCAAGCTGCTGAAACTTTGCTTTCTGAGCAAGGTATTGCTAGTACCTCGTTGCGCGATATTACCAGTCATGCCGTTGTTAATCTGGCAGCAGTAAATTATCATTTTGGTAACAAGCAGTTGCTAGTGTTTGAGGTTTTTCAGCGGCGTTTGGATGCCTTGAATAATGATCGCCTGGAACGGCTGGATATTGTTCTTGAGGATTCGGAAAACATTAGCCTTGAAGCGGTGCTACGAGCCTTAATCTACCCTGCCCTGATGCTTTCCAGGGATACGGAAAAAGGCGGCAGTGCTTTTGTGAAGCTAATCGCGCGCTTATATGCAGAAAACAATCAGGAATTACACAGCTTTCTCGCCAGTCATTACGGGCATGTAATGAAACGCTTTGCGAAAACCATTCAGACGATTCTGCCAGATATGCCGAGTCACGAACTACGCTGGCAACTTGACTTCGTAATTGGCGCTCTAACTTATGTTATGGCCGATTTTAGCGGCCATTTTAGTAAATTCGGCAAACCCAAACTAGATGCAGTAAGCGAAGCTGACCGCTTGGTGCTTTTTGCCGCAAATGGAATGCGTAGCTTTCAGCCCGCAATGGCACAGAAAGATCTGTTTGTGGCAACTGATGTTAGCCCATCAAAACTAAATCCTTTTAACTCCAGCAGCTTAAATATTCAGGAATAAACCAGGAAATTACTATGAGCATTTTAATCACCTTGTTACATATACTCGTACTTCTTGCCGTTCCATTTACATTGGCATACTTCAGGGCACCCTTGCTTATTTGGCTGGCAAGCATGGCGGCTGTTACGGCTCTTGGATATCTTGGTTACCAACAATTTTCCTCAAGCATTTTGTTTATGTTGTTACCCTTGATACTCACATTGGTACTAGCCTTCCTGAGCTTGGTTCCATTGCGGCGAAAATTGATTTCCAGACCCTTGTTTAGTTGGTTCAGAAAGGTCCTGCCAACTATGTCAGATACCGAAAGCGAAGCTTTGGATGCTGGCACTGTCTGGTGGGATGCGGATTTATTCAGTGGCAGACCACGCTGGAAGAAGCTGCTTGCTAGCACTCGACCTGGGTTTACAGATGAAGAGCAAGCGTTCATTGATGGCCCAGTTAAAACCTTATGTGCGATGTTAGATGATTGGGAAATTCGCC
>CAZEFU010000124.1:0-5771 GCA_964511515.1 uncultured Wenzhouxiangellaceae bacterium | reverse complement strand
CCGAGGATATTTCTTTAACTTCATCATTTATTTGTTTATTTTCTTCTGATGCATCATCTTCAGGAGATAAATCGATATGCTTGCTTATTGATTCTGGAATTAAACCAGCGCCCCACTCTGCCAAGGGCAAAATGCGTGGAATAAGCTGGGAATCCTGCCACCACGGATCTTTAGGCAAGGGGGTAAAGCCAGCAAATAGTAATAGCAGTACAACCAGAGCCAGGCCGCGCACAATACCGAACACACCACCTAGCAAACGATCAGTGCCACTAAGTCCGGTTTTTTCTACCATTTGACCTATTAGCCAACTAATTAAGCCACCAATAACCAGTGCAGCAAAGAATAAAATAGCAAATGCGATGGCTGTTCTTGCCGAGGGCAGCCCTATTCCGTTCTCAAGATATGGAGTTACCTTATCCAGGAAAGTAAAAGCAATCCAGAATGCCGCAGCCCATATAGCCAAGCCCATAGCTTCGCGCAGAAAGCCTCGAAAGAAACCCACCAGTACTGAAAGCGCCAGAATTGCCAGAATCACATAATCTGGCCAATCCATTACGGCTGCTCCCTAACTATGCCGTTGAGCTTGAGCTGCTTGTTGATTTTATCGCGCTGTTGCTGCGCTCTGGCCTTATCCACAAATGGCCCTACCATTACTTTATGAATGCTGCCGCTTAACTCTTTAAAGGCCACATAATCTGCTTGTTTAAGTTTGCTTACCAAATTGTTGGCATTCTCTGCCTTGCTAAAACTACCTATCTGCACCACCCAACGCATTTTGCCGGTATCCACGCTTGCTGCTTGCTCATCTGCATCTTCAGGCACCAGTACCTTGGGATTTACTCCTTCAATTTGCTTGCCGATTGCAGCTGCAGCTAGAGTGGCTTCAGAACGATCTTGATAGGCTGGAACTATAACTCTGTGCAGGGTTAACTTATCCCTGGTGATCGTATCAATATTGGCTTGGTAACCAGTACGACGCAAACGAGAAACCAGTTTTTCGGCATTACTGCGACCAGCAAAACTGGCGATCTGGATTTTCCACTTACCTGCTGTCTCTGGAATCGCTGGGTCTGGTGTTTTAGTGAGCTCTTCAGGGCTCGCATCGACAACTAGAACTACAGGCTCATCTACAGGCTCAAGCTGTGTGATCACTGCACCATTTGTTGGTAAGGAGTCTTGTTCTGGAATAACTTGCGGCGGCCTGATTGATTCAATTGTAGTCCTTTCAGCGGGAGTCTCTATGCTATCCAACGGCTCTGCAATAGAATCTACTTCCGAACTGTCTGTTGGCGCTTCAGCAGGTTTCAGGTGATCACCGATTGGTAAACGCCTGGTTGGGAAATTCACTTCAGGTTGCGCCGGTATTTCCATGCTGGATCGAGGCTGAGATTGCCGCTCCCCATCAAGTAAAATCGGCAGGAATATTATCGCCAGAGCAATCAAAATCACAGCTCCAGCTAATCGTTGTTTGAGTGCCTTATCCATAGATGACTTAATTCCTCAAAAACTATATTGCTTAATGACAAGTTTACTGGTTCTGGCTGCGAATTGCCTGCTCTACTGCAAGAAAAGAACCAAAGACTACGATTCGGTCATCAGCTCGCGCCAGCTCAATTGCTACATTTAGTGCCAGCGGCACATTCTCATACTTCCTTACGCGCTTGCTAATGCCCGCCTTGGCACTTGCAAACAGTGCCTCTGCTGATTGGCCTCGGGGCCCTTCAAGCCCGGCCAGAAACCAAGCATTAACGGCTTTATCCAAGTACGCCAGCACTTCTTCATGGTCTTTATCGGCCAGCATTGCGCACACAGCCCAGGTTTTACCTTTAATTGGCCTGCTAGTGAGCCATTGGCATAAAACCTTGGCTGCTGCTGGATTATGCGCCACATCCACATATACAGCTGGGCTACTTGCTATCTTTTCTAACCTGCCGCGTAGCCCAAGTTTTTTAAACAATTTTTCTAAAACACTTATGTCAAGTCTGTTGGATAAGTCATCGGCAGCCACTACCGCATCTAAAACACGCCACGCCATTGCCAGATTATCATTCTGTATTGGTGCTAATAATGGTGACTTCGGTAACTCAAGCTGTCGCGTCTCGCAGCTTATTGTTATACCTTTGCTGTTGTCTTGCCAGTCGAACTGCTCGCCCAAATAGTATGCCTCTTGTGCACTTGCTTGCACCGCGTGACGCAAGGCAGTTGGAGGGTCTCGATCACCGATCACCAAAGCTTGCTGTATCTGTGCTTTAGAACGAAATATACCGGCCTTCTCAATAGCAATGCTATCGCGGTCATTGCCGAGCCATTGCTGATGATCCATTGCAATTGAGCTAATTACCACGCCATCAGAATCGAGGATATTGACTGCATCTAGTCGCCCCCCCAAACCTACTTCAAATACTGCAATATCCAAATTAGCGACTGCCAGAACCAAAATGGCTGCCAAAGTTGCAAACTCAAAATAAGATAATGAAACCTCGCCCCTGGCCGCTTCGATTTTCAAGAAAGCCTGGCAGATTTCCGCATCAGCAACGAGTTTGTTGTCAATTTGTATGCGTTCATTGAAAACCAGCAAGTGCGGTGATGTGTGGCTGCCGCAACTATATCCAGCCGCCATTGCCAGTGCAGTTATGTGTGCAGTTACAGAGCCTTTGCCGTTGGTCCCAGCAATTGAGATGATTTTTTTGGCAGGCCTGGGGCAGCCTAGAGATGCATAGACTTTAGTGATTCGTTCTAGCCCAAGCTCCATACTTTGTGGGTGCAGGGTTTCTAAATAGCTGAGCCATTGATTTAAGCTCCAACTGGTTTTGATGCTCACCGAAAATTACTCTAGGCGCTAGCTTTAGTTACTTGTATGGTCCCTGCTAGTTTGGATAGTAACCCTGCCACTTGCTCGGCCATTTCGCGGCGATCAATAATCATATCAACTGTGCCTTTTTCTAGTAGAAATTCAGAGCGTTGAAAACCCTCTGGCAACTTTTCGCCCACAGTTTGCTCGATTACCCGCTGCCCGGCAAAACCGATTAACGCATGGGGCTCAGCTATATTGATATCGCCCAGCATGGCAAAACTTGCAGTAACACCACCAGTTGTTGGGTGAGTTAATACAGATATAAATGGAATTGATTGGTCAGCCATGCGCCCAAGCACGGCACTGGTTTTAGCCATTTGCATCAGTGATAGCAGGCCTTCTTGCATGCGCGCACCACCAGATGCTGAAAAACAGATTAAAGGTATTTTCTTTTCCAGTGCATATTCACCAGCGCGGGCAAATTTTTCGCCAACAACTGAACCCATTGAGCCGCCCATAAAGGAAAAATCAAAGGCACAGCAAACTACTGGTAGCTCAAGTAATAAGCCTGACATTACTATCAAGGCATCAGTTTCACCGGTTTTTTTCTGCGCAATACTGATGCGTTCACGATACTTTTTACTATCGCGAAATTTAAGTGGATCAACAGATGACAAGCTAGAAAATAACTCAGCGCGGTTTTTTTCTTCAAGAAATGCTTCCAGTCTGCGTCTAGCGCGGATTGGCATGTGGTGGTTGCACTTGGGGCAGACATTAAGATTACGCTCAAGCTCAGGGCCATATATTACCGCTTGGCACTCGCTACATTTGCCCCACAGTCCTTCAGGAACATTGCGGCGGCGATCTTTGTTTTTGCCTTCAGTGCGTATGCGTGCAGGCATTAATTTTTTAAACCAGCTCATTGCTTCACCCTAAAAAAACAGCTAACGGACATATATTAATCAGCATTGTCTAACGCCACACGAATTGGTGCAAGGAAACTTTTAATTATTTGCTTGCCCTCAAGCACAGAATCGCTCTTCGCCAGCCTTGATACCAGGGCGCTACCGATGACCACAGCATCAGCTAAACTAGCCCAGGCAACTGCACTTTGCGCATCCTGTATGCCGAAACCAACAGCTACTGGTAGCGCGGATAAATCACGCATTTGCTCAATTGCTTGATGTGCATCACTTGTATTACTTTCAGCTTTGCCCTGCGTGCCGGTAGTGCCCTTGATGGCCACATAATATATAAATCCGCTTGCCTTAGCTGCAATTAACTTCATTCGCTCAGCAGTGGTGGTTGGCGCTACCAGGCGAATCATGGCAATACCAGTGGCAGAAAGCTGCTGTTCTAACTCTTGAGATTCTTCTGGTGGTGAATCAACCAGCAAGACTGCATCAACCCCGGAGGTACTGGATAATTCTGCAAACTGGGCAAAGCCCATACGGTAAACAGGGTTTAGGTAGCCCATCAAAACCACAGGTGTTTCTTGATCCTGCTGACGGAATTGCTTGACCATTTCAAGTACAGTTGTGAGGCTCACACCTTTTTCAATCGCCCGCTCGCTCGCTACCTGAATTACGGGGCCATCTGCCATCGGGTCTGAGAATGGTACACCGAGCTCAAGTACATCTGCTCCGGCATCGACCAAGGCGTGCATAAACTCAACTGTGCCTTCAACAAAAGGGTCACCAGCGGTTATAAATGGTATTAGTGCAGTTCGATTATGCAGTTTGCATTGCTCAAACCGAGCCTGCAGCCGTGATTGAGTTGTTTTCTGGCTCACAACTCAATCCCTTCCAGTGCTGCTACTGTATGTACATCTTTATCCCCACGACCAGATAGATTTACCAGTACTAGCTGATCTGTTTTCATCTGCCGTGCTAATTTAATTCCATAAGCTACCGCATGGCTGCTTTCCAAAGCCGGCAAGATGCCTTCAGTGCGAGTTAATAAATGGAAGGCGGCCAAGGCCTCATCATCATCAATAGCAATATACTCTGCCCTGCCACTATCTTTAAGCCAGGCATGTTCTGGACCAACGCCCGGATAATCCAGACCAGCTGAGATGGAATGGGTATGCACAATCTGACCGTCATCATCGTCCATTAAATAAGTCTTGCTGCCGTGTAAAACCCCGACCCGTCCTGCGGATAGTGGCGCCGCGTGCGCACCGCTTTCAAGCCCTTTGCCAGCGGCCTCAACCCCAAACATGGGAATTCCGGTATCATCAATGAAGGGGTGAAATAAGCCCATAGCATTGGAGCCACCACCGACACATGCCACCAGAGCATCGGGCAGGCGAGAAAATTGTTGTTGCATCTGAATTCTGGCTTCTCTGCCAATAACTGAATTAAAATCCCTTACCAGTTGTGGATACGGGTGTGGCCCTGCAACGGTACCGATAATATAAAAAGTATCATCTACATTACTTACCCAGTCGCGCATGGCTTCGTTTAAGGCATCTTTTAAAGTTCGAGAGCCTGAGCTTACCGCCCGAACCTCAGCGCCGAGTAATTTCATTCGATAAACGTTGATAGCCTGGCGCTGGATATCAACTTCGCCCATATACACCACACATTCCATCCCCAGGCGGGCGGCAACAGTTGCACTTGCTACTCCGTGCTGGCCTGCACCAGTTTCGGCAATAAGGCGTTTTTTACCCAGATGCTTGGCCAGTAATGCTTGGCCTACTGTGTTATTAATTTTATGCGCGCCGGTATGGTTAAGGTCTTCACGCTTGAGTAATATTTGAGCGCCACCAATTTCCTCACTCAGGCGCTTGGCGTGATACAGGGGTGATGGCCTGCCTACATAATGAGCCAAATCATCATCAAACTCGGCAATAAACTCAGGATCCTTGCGTAACTTTTGCCAGGCAATATTTAGCTCATCCAGAGCCGCCATAAGGGTCTCGGAAACATATTTACCACCAAACTCACCAAAATGCCCTTTCTGGTCGGGGCGATTG
>CAZEFU010000123.1:0-5807 GCA_964511515.1 uncultured Wenzhouxiangellaceae bacterium | reverse complement strand
CTGTTCGTAGTCGCGGTCAGGTAGATCCTATTTGGATTGCGGAAATTGGTGACTTAAACTCTCAATTACCGGCAATTTTGGAAGACGGTGATCTGGTGCTATTGATGGGTGCAGGAGATATTGGCTCGGTAGCAGCAGAGCTACGAGAAGCTGGCAGTTTTAATTTATCCGGCGGTGGCCAATGAATATCAGCCAACACGACACCGTAGATTTTGGCAGGGTTGCACTAGTTGTCGGTGGTGATAGCCCAGAACGGGAAGTATCACTGGATGGTGGTAAAGCAGTCTCCGCTGCTCTGCACAGGCTTGGTGTTGAACATCAAGTTATTGATGGCGCGCCGGCTTTATTTGCAGAAATTGCCAAAGGCTCGGTGCAAACTGTATTTAATTTAATGCACGGTACCGGTGGCGAAGATGGTTGCCTTAGCGGCGCCTTGCAACTACTGCGTATCCCGGCTACTGGAAGCGGTGTGCTGGGTTCGGCTCTGGCAATGGACAAGGTGCGCTCCAAACAGCTATGGCAAGCGGCTGGTATTCCGACCACAGACTTCATTCTTAGCAATAAAGACGCAAATAATATTGACACAATCTTGCAGCAATTTGAGCTGCCACTTTTTGTAAAACCGGTTGATCAAGGTTCCAGTCTGGGTATTAGTAAGGTCAAACAAGCGGATGAGTTACAAACTGCAATTGAATATGCTGCCAGCTACAGCAGCGAGGTGATGGTTGAACCCGGGATTAGCGGCCGGGAGTACTTTGCCGGGATTATCGCGGGTCAGGCTTTACCCCTAATTGGAGTTGAGCCAGCCAATGAATTTTATGATTATGCAGCCAAATATGAATCCAGTGATACCCGCTACTTCTGCCCGAGTGGTTTAGATTCGCAGCTGGAAGAAAAACTCAAGCAACAGGCTATGCAGGCATTTTCTGTAGTTGGTGCCAGCGGCTGGGGTCGGGTTGATTTTATTCTTGACGAGCAACAACAGCCGTGGTTCCTGGAGGTTAATACCATCCCTGGAATGACCGATCATAGCTTGATTCCACAAGCAGCAGCGCAGATGGGGATAGATTTTGATCAACTGGTGTGGAAGATTCTGGCAACCAGTCAGGAGGATCAGCAGTGATCAATACCTTCAATAACAGTTCCAGACAAATTGGCGCAATTAGTGCCGGATTGGTGGTGATGGTAAGCATAATTGGCGCAACCTTATTAATTGCTATCTGGCTAACCTCAGGTTTGATGGGAGCAAGTAAATGGCCGATTCGATGGCTCGATGTTAATGGTCCATTCCAGCGGGTTAGCGCAGATCAGGTTAAAAGTGCGTTGGTTGATGAAGTAGATGGTGGCTTCTTCAGTGTCAATCTTGAGCGTGTTCGTCTGCGAGCTGAAGAAATTCCATGGGTATCCCATGCACAAGCGCGCAAACAGTGGCCAGAAACAATAGAAGTACGGGTTTTGGAACATCAAGCAGTGGCGCACTGGGGCAAAGGGCAATTAATTAACGATGAAGGTGAAGCTTTCACAGTACCGGCAGCAGAACAAATACAAGGTTTGCCGTATTTATCTGGCCCGCAAGAGCAGGTTGAGAATGTAGTTACATTATGGCAACAAGTAAATAAGCGATTGCAGGGTTTGTCGCTAGAAGTGCAAGATTTACGCGTGTATGAACGCGGAGCCTGGGAATTGAAACTGAGTACTAATACAACAGTTCGTTTAGGTAGAGAAGATGTTTTACCGCGTTTGCAGCGGTTGGTGTCGAGCTGGGAGAGTCTTACTCAGCAAGGCAGCCGGATTCCAGTAAGTATAGATTTACGCTACACCAATGGTTTTTCTGTCCTTTGGGCAGAAAGTTAGCAGTGTCAGAATTAGCGGAGCAATGACAAAATATGTCTAAGAAAAAGAATCAGTCGCTGGTAGTTGGTCTGGATATCGGCACCTCGAAAATTGTCGCCATCGTAGGAGAAGTTCACGAGGATGGCGCAGTTGAAGTTGTGGGTATAGGCTCGCACCCATCGCGTGGTTTAAAGCGTGGAGTGGTGGTTGATATAGAGTCTACCGAGCAATCAATTCAGCGGGCAATTGAAGAAGCCGAGCTGATGTCTGGCTGTGAGATAAATTCAGTCTTTGCCGGGATTACTGGCAACCATATACGCAGCTTAAATTCACGCGGCGTTGTTGGGGTGAAAGACCTGGAAGTAAGTGAAGGCGATGTTGACCGGGTACTGGATTCAGCGCGTGCGGTTAGTGTATCCGCCGATCAACAAATTATTCATGTACTGGCACAGGAATACATTATTGATGAGCAAGATGGCATCCGCCAACCAATAGGTATGGCCGGAGTGCGGCTAGAAGTGATGGTGCATGTTGTTACTGCAGCCAGAGCTGCGGTACAAAATATTACCAAATGTATTCAACGCTGTGGTCTGGTTGCCGATGATTTAATTTTGCAACAGCTAGCATCCTCACAAGCGGTACTTACAGAAGATGAAAAAGATCTTGGTATTTGCCTGGTCGATATGGGCGCAGGTACTACTGATATTTCTGTGTTCAGGCAGGGTGCAATCAGGCATACCTGTTGTATTCCAATTGCAGGTGACCAAGCTACCAATGATATTGCAGTGGCTTTACGCACCCCAACCCAACATGCCGAAGATATAAAAATTAAATATGCCTGTGCGTTAGAGCAGCTAACAAAATCAGATGAAACCATCCAGGTTCCCAGTGTAGGTGACCGTGGTACGCGCAAATTAACCCGGCGCACATTGGCGCAGGTAGTTGAGGCGCGATATAGAGAACTATTTTCACTTGTGCGCGATGAACTTCGCCGCAGTGGCTTCGAGAACATGGTACCCGCAGGCCTGGTATTAACTGGTGGTGCTGCCAAGCTTGAGGGCGCGGTGGAACTGGCCGAAGAAATATTCCATATGCCAGTTAGGTTGGGTGCCCCCAGAAATGTAACCGGATTATCAGATGTGGTTAACAACCATATTTATTCAACCGGTGTGGGGCTGTTGTTGTATGGAAGTAAAGAATTATCAGGAGTTATTCGACCCGGCAAGCCTGGTCAGAGTGGTTCCATGTTTGGCCGCATTAAGGCTATGTTGCAAGGACATTACAACGAATGGTAAAACAATTTTTTAACCCCCGTAACCAATGTTCACATTAATTAAATACCCGCAGAGGTAGTTTGTGAAAGCAAGATTCGGGATTAACGGTGCAAAGCTAAGGAGAAGGAAATGGCGTTTGAAATGGTAGAAAATTACACACCGGCAGCGGTGATAAAGGTAATAGGAATAGGCGGTGGCGGCGGTAACGCTGTTAACCAAATGGTGGAGAGCAAAATAGAAGGTGTTGAGTTTATTGCAGCCAACACTGATGCTCAGGCACTGCGTAATTATTCAGGTGAAACGGTGCTGCAATTAGGTACCAATGTAACCAAAGGGCTAGGTGCTGGAGCTAATCCAGAAGTTGGTCGGCAGGCAGCATTAGAAGACCGCGAGCGAATAGTTGATGCGCTTCGAGGTGCCGATATGGTGTTCATTACTGCAGGTATGGGCGGTGGAACAGGCACGGGAGCTGCTCCCGAAATTGCCAAGATTGCTAAAGAGCTGGATATATTAACAGTTGCGGTAGTAACCAAGCCGTTTAAGCTGGAAGGCCGTAAACGCATGAAGATTGCCGAACAAGGGCTGGAAGAGCTACGTCAGCATGTTGATTCGTTGATTACCATTCCCAACTCTAAACTGCGTGATGTATTGGGAGGAGAAGTAACCCTGCTAGATGCCTTCAGAGAAGCTAACAATGTTCTTCAAGGGGCAGTACAAGGCATCGCAGATCTGATTACGCGCCCAGGCTTGGTGAATGTGGATTTCGCTGATGTGCGTGCGGTAATGTCTGAAATGGGCATGGCAATGATGGGTGCTGGTACTAGTCGTGGCGAAGATCGGGCTGTAATGGCAGCGCAGCATGCAATTGGTAGTCCGCTGCTTGAGGGTATCAACTTGCAAGGTGCGTATGGTGTGCTGGTAAATATTACCGCAGGTCCAAGTCTGACCATGAACGAGTTCGAAGAAGTTATGGAAGTTATTGAAGACCTTGCCGATGAAGATGCGCAAATTGTAATGGGTACTGTGATTGATCCGGAAATGACAGATGAAATCAGGGTTACTGTAGTTGCGACCGGGCTGGAATCAAATGTCGCGGAAGTTGCGGTAGAAACCGATGATAAATTTATCTCAATGAATCGGCAGAAAGTAGCTCTCTCAGCAGAAGTTGCGGTAGAGAAAACTGAAGAGAGCGGCAAACCATTAACATCAGAGCCGATTTTAGAGGCTGTAGAGCAGCCACTAAAAGCAGCAGTTGGTTGGGATGTAAGTGCAATTCCTGCTGATGATCTATTCCGCCCAGAGGAGATGGATACGCCATCAATCTTCAGAAAGCAGGCAGATTAATAGTAGTTTGTTCGATGTGCACCGTTAAGCTTGCCGAGCCTGCCCTGCAGAGGGTGCGGCTCGGCTTTCTTTTGTTTGCTATAAAGTTGCATAAATACAACAAATATTGGTTTTGTTGTCAAATCGCAACATTTATTTGTGTTAAAAGCAACATAAACCTTGAATTCGTCTAATAATGTGATAAAATTACCTTAAGTTATTCACAAATAAACAACAGTATGATAAAACAAAGAACACTGAAAAATATTATTCGTGCCACTGGTGTGGGTATGCATACTGGCGATAAAGTCTATATGACCTTACGCCCGGCAGCCGTAAATACCGGAATAGTTTTTCGTAGAGTTGACCTTGAGCCGATCGTGGAAATAAAAGCCCAGGCCGATAATGTTGGTGATACATCAATGTCTACCACTTTGGTCAATGGCGATGTCAAAGTTGCCACAGTAGAGCATCTGCTCTCAGCCATGGCTGGCCTTGGCATAGATAACGCCGTAATTGATCTAAGTGCACCCGAAGTACCAATTATGGACGGTAGCGCTGGTCCGTTTGTATTCTTGCTGCAATCTGCAGGAATCGCCGAGCAAACCCTGCCAAAGAAATTCATCCGTATTAAAAAAGCCATAGAAGTAAAAAAGGATGAGAAGTGGGCGCGCTTTGAGCCTTGGGATGGCTTCAAGGTTAAATTCCGCATAGAGTTCGATCACCCTGCATTTGCTAGTCATACCTCAGAAGCCGAAGTTGATTTCTCCACAACTTCTTTCCTTAAAGAAATTGCGCGTGCCCGTACTTTTGGCTTTATGCGCGATCTTGAAATGCTACGCGAGCGTAACTTAGTACTCGGCGGTAGCATGGATAATGCGGTTGTTTTAGATGATTACCGTGTACTTAATGAAGATGGCCTGCGTTACGAAGATGAATTTGTAAAACATAAGGTACTAGATGCAATCGGTGACCTTTATCTGCTCGGCTATAGCCTCATTGGGTCATTCTCTGGCTATAAATCTGGCCACGAATTAAATAATTTACTGGTGCGAGAATTACTGGCAAACCCAGATGCTTGGGAAGAAGTCACTTTCGAGGATGAAGCTGTCTCGCCAATCTCGTACAGCAATCCAGCGCACTCAGCCGCTATATAATCAAGCGCGAAAGAATGGGAGCAGATAACCTAAGCCCGTGACTTTTCCAATCCAAACTGTGGCCCGTTCGTAGTACGGGAATAGAAACTCCAATATTTTCCAGGCAAGCGGTGTATAGAAAGCCCAGGCACCAACGAAAAGCGCCAAACTACCACCACCAACAATTACATCGGTAAGCCAATGTGCACCGCTGATCAAGCGTGGACTAACTAACAATAAT
>CAZEFU010000122.1:0-5902 GCA_964511515.1 uncultured Wenzhouxiangellaceae bacterium | reverse complement strand
AGATGTTGGAGCTATCGGTATACGATGGAATTCCACACTTACTGGCTCCGGTTGTAACTGATATGAAAGAGGCCGCAAATGCCTTGCGCTGGTGTGTAGCGGAGATGGAAAGACGCTACCGGCTGATGGCAGCATTAGGGGTGCGCAACCTTTCTGGTTACAATAACAAAGTCAAAGATGCGATCAACAAAAAACAACCACTGCCTGACCCGTTATTCAAACCACTGGTACCAGATTCGGATGAGGAAATTCCCACCCTCACCACATTGCCATCTATTGTTGTGGTTATAGATGAATTTGCCGATATGATGATGATAGTCGGCAAGAAGGTAGAAGAATTAATCGCCCGACTGGCGCAGAAGGCAAGGGCAGCGGGAATCCATTTAATTTTAGCCACCCAGCGACCGTCAGTAGATGTGATTACCGGCTTGATCAAAGCCAATATACCTACCCGGATAGCATTTCAGGTTTCTTCCAAGATAGATTCGCGCACTATTCTTGATCAGGGCGGGGCAGAGCAGCTACTAGGACATGGTGATATGTTGTTTCTGCCTCCGGGTACGGCATTGCCTGATCGCATCCACGGAGCCTTTGTAGATGACCACGAAGTCAGTGCGGTTGCCAACTATTTGCGCACCCACGGTAGCCCGGATTATATTGAAGAGGTGCTTAACGATACCCAGATGACTAGCGATGGGCAGTTAATTGGTGCCACTGGACTGCCCGAGAAGCCTCCAAGCGATACAGACGAACTATACGACCAAGCCATAGCTTTTGTCACCAGGACCCGCAAGGCATCAATCTCCAGCGTGCAGCGACAATTAAGAATTGGCTATAACCGCGCTGCCAGAATAATTGAAGATATGGAAATGGCCGGAGTAGTAAGCCCACCGGAACATAATGGTGCTCGTGAAGTCTTAGCTCCACCACCACCGGAAGACTAGCCTACAAAAATGAAAGCCTTTTTTACTATAATCTCACTTTGTTTCAGTACGGTAGTTTTCGCTGAAGATCCAAGTGCGCAACAGCAATTAGAAATATTTGCGAGCAAATTAAATTCATTTAGCGCCAACTTCAGCCAGCAAATCCGTAGTGCCAATGGTCGTTTGGAAGAACCTGAAGCAGGGCAGTTCAAATTATTACGTCCAAACCTGTTTCGCTGGGATTACACCGGTGAATATCCACAACAAATTGTTGCTGATGGTAGCCAGGTTTGGATTTATGACATTGAACTGGAACAGGTATCAGTAAAACCACAAGCACAAAGTGTCGATGAGTCACCGGCACTGGTATTGCTGCAACCAGAGAAATTAGATGATTTTTTTGTGGTTACCGAATTGGGGGAAAACCCAAGCGGGGCTGCTATGTTATCTATGACTCCTAAATCTAAGGATGCAGCGTTTGAGCGTATAATTGTGGCTCTGATGAATAACCTACCGCAGCTACTGATTCTGGAAGATAGCTTCGGTCAACGCACTGAAATCAGTTTTACCGAACAACAGTTAAACCCAGAGATCACCGCTGATCAATTCCACTTTAGTGCGCCAGCAGGAACCGATGTAATCGGCGCAAACCTGCCTTGAATACTACCACAACAAACCTTCTTGCAGTCGCCGCAGGTGGGGCTATGGGAGCCGCCATGCGCTATTTAGCAGCAATACTTACTGTCAGCTGGTTTAAAGACCCACATTACAGCACCATAATGGTAAATATAATTGGCTCTCTGCTAATTGGCTACGCATTACACTTGGTACCCCAAGCTGGCAGCAACAATGAATTTATTCGCTTGGCCTTAATTACTGGTGTGCTTGGTGGCTTCACTACTTTTTCAGCATTTTCCATGGAAACCCTGGTGCTTATGCAAGCTGATGAGATTGGCAAAGCTATGTTCAACATCAGCCTTACCTTGATTGGTACATTAATGGCCGTTTGGGCTGGGCACGAAATAGGGCGAGTGATGCACGGCCTGTAGAATTAGATATTTTCCGCCACACGCATAATCTCTCACCTGAAAATATATTCAGACAAGCAACTTCCTTAACAGTTAAAATACAGCTGAAACTAAATTCTTAGGTAGTAAGCATGCTTGACCCACAATTACTTCGTCAGGATATCGAAAATGTTGCCGCACGGTTAGAGCGCAGAGGCTTCCGTTTAGACATTGAGGCATATCAAGCTCTGGAAGCCGAGCGTAAATCTATCCAGATCAAAGTCCAAGAGCTACAACAGCAGCGCAACGAACGTTCCAAACTGATCGGCAAGGCCAAAGCTTCAGGTGAGGACATCCAGCCGTTACTTGAAGCAATCGCTGATCTCGGCAACATTCAAAAGCAGTCTGAGCAAAGCCTCAATGATGTGCTTTCCCGACAAAATGAAATATTAAACTCCGCACCTAATCTGCCTGACCCTGCTGTTCCAGTGGGCAAAGATGAAGCTGATAATGTTGAAATACGTAGCTGGGGTAAGCCTGCTGAGTTTGATTTTGAAGTTAAAGATCATGTAGACCTAGGCTCTGCGCTTGGTGGCATGGATGCAGAAGCTGCGGCTAAATTGTCTGGTTCACGCTTTACCTTGCTGCGTGGCGGCATTGCCAATATGCACCGAGCCTTATCGCAGTTTATGCTCGACACCCATACTAGAGAACATGAGTACACAGAAGTGTATGTGCCTTATCTGGTCGGACCAGAGGCAATGTATGGAACAGGGCAGTTACCTAAGTTTGCAGACGATGCATTTGCTACTACTGACGAAATTCCACGCTATTTAATCCCCACCTCAGAAGTACCGATGACAAACCTGGTTGCTGGTGAAATTTTAACGGCAAAAGAGTTACCATTAAAAATGACTGCACTAACACCGTGTTTTCGGAGGGAAGCAGGCTCGTATGGTCGAGATACCAGAGGAATGATTCGACAGCACCAATTCGAGAAAGTAGAAATGGTTCAAATCGTGGCACCTGATAATGCCGATGCCGCACTTGAGCAAATGACTGGCCATGCCGAGGCAATTCTACAAAAGCTAGAACTACCATACCGGGTAATGCTGTTATGTACAGGAGATATGGGCTTTGCAGCTGAGAAAACCCATGATTTAGAAGTCTGGTTGCCTGGCCAACAAGCCTACCGAGAAATATCATCCTGTAGCCGCTGTGGTGACTTCCAAGCACGTCGAATGAAGGCTCGCTGGCGCAACCCTGAATCTGGACGCCCGGAGCTAGTAAATACACTTAATGGTTCTGGACTGGCCGTTGGACGAACCCTGATTGCGGTTTTAGAAAACTATCAACAGGCTGATGGCACAATTTTGATTCCAGATGTTTTAAGACCATATATGGGTGGGCAGGAATTCCTCAAAGCCTAAAACAAAAAACCCGTCAAATGGCGGGTTTTAATTACTTGTCTTGAGCTAATTTAATCAGTCGTCACCAAAGCCAAATCCTAGTAGCATTAGCAGGTTATTGAACATTACGAAGATGCTAGACAATAAGGTGGTAGCGGCCATAATATAATTTGTTTCACCACCGCGAACTATCCGCTGGGTTTGCCATAACATCCAGCCTATGGCCAGAAAAACAAAGATACTTGATACTGCTAGCGCCAGTGCTGGTATTTTAAGAAAATAATTGGCTATGAAAGCAATGAACACAACTGAGGTGCCAACTGTTAGCATGGAAAGCATATTGCTATAGTCGCGCTTGGCAACCATTGCATAAGCTGAAATAGCAAAGAAAGAAAATGCAGTAGTTGCAAATGCGACTACCACCAACTCTCCGCCGTTAGCATAGCTCGCCAACATAAAAGCTACATTACCGCCGGTAATTAAGCCCAAGAACGCGCTGAAACCGAATCCGGATACAATTCCCCATGCACTATTTCTAGTTTTGGTAATCAGATAAGAAAAACCAAATATACCGAGTACCATTGGAAAGAAACCGATTCGCCACTGCATAATTTGCGCTAGCCAGGCAACTCCTGCACTAACAACAAATAACATTCCAAGCAGTAAATAAGTGCTGCGCATTACTTTACTAGCCAGCAGTGGGTTAACAACGGTTGTAGATTGATAACTGATGTTCATTAGTTTCGAATTCTCCTTTAGTGAAATCGATGGTGTGTAAGTGGATCATGAGTAAATTTACAAAGGTAGATTGTACCTGAAAATTACCAAGATGCTATATATACGACTATCTATGGTTACTGTGGTTCATTTTCAAGGCCATTGCCGAGCTTCGGCAGTTATTTTTCGTTTTGCAGTGGAATCATGAGCATGTGCAGCATACGTGTTTTTACCTGGGGATTGGGGTTAGCATGGAATCAAGTTAGAATGCTGTGGTCGAATCCCTGTTGCTTCTAGAAATATTGTGAACCGAAACATAAAATGCAAAAAACAAAACTAAACTTTGTATTCATTCTGGCTTTTTTGGCATCCACTACAACAGCTCAAGCGTCAGCCAGCATAAAGTCTACAGCCCATAACTATGCAATATTTTTCCAGAATTATATTGAAAGCGAAAAATACCCAGGCGCCGCCTTTGCGATAGTCACTCGCGACCAGATTATCCACATTGGCACCCTAGGCCATACAAGCACAACTAAGAAGAGGGCTGTTAACAGAGATACAGTATTTCGTCTGGCTTCAGTTTCTAAAACATTTGCCTCTGAATTAGTAGGGATTTTAGTTGAAGATGGCATACTAGATTGGAATGAGTCGGTTAATCATTACCTTCCTGAATTCAAAATTGCTGGCGATACCAGCCAAATCAAGCTGCAGAACATTCTTGGTCAAAGCACTGGAATAATCCCATATGCTTATGACAACCTACTGGAAGCAAATATTAGTATGGAAGAAATCTGGCAACGAATGTCAGACTTACCCTATGTGTGTAAACCCGGTAGCTGTTATGGCTATCAAAACAGCCTTTATACATTGGTAGACCCAATTGTCAGCCGCAGTATGTCCAGCAGTTACTCGGGTTTAATTGAACAAAGAATTTTCAAACCCCTAGGGATGAAAACTGCTTCTATGGGATATGAGGCATTCGTCAACTCGCCAAATCACGCCGAACCCCATGCCAAATCAAAACACGGCTGGAGAACTGTAAAAGTAAAACGCAATTATTATAATGCAGCACCTGCAGCTGGAGTTAATGCCAGCATTATGGATATGGCTAGGTGGTTACAGGCACAATTAGGTAGTCACCCAGAAGTTATATCACCAGAACTAATTCAGAAAGTATCCCAGCCAAGGGTCAAAACCCACCGAGACAAATATCGCAAGGAGTGGAAAACCATTCTAAAACAATCCCATTACGGCCTCGGCTGGCGAGTTTATAATATTGGTAGTGAAACTTTGGTATACCACGGTGGTTGGGTTTCCGGATTTCGCGCTGATATTGCCTTTGCACCTAATCGAGATATTGGAATCGTAGTACTATTAAATGCAGAGAGCAGTGGTATCAGCAAGCTAACAACTCAGTTTTGGAAAATGGTGTTGGGAATCTAAAGAACCCACCTTGGCGGGATTTCAGGCTACAGGAAAAGCCCGAGGTTATTTCTCGTGAACTCCACGACCGGAGTTTTAACAGTGAAATTAATCCTGACTTTCCTTCGGTAGAATTTTGATAGCCGCAAGTGCTGCGATCAAACTCAAGATGATGACCGCTACAGCTATATAGATAATCCGCTCATAGTTATCGTTACCGAGCAAAAAGCCGGTAACCACAGGCCCGGAGGCCAAACCAAGCTTTGAGGCCATACCGCTCATCGCAGCTACCTGACCATTGCTGTCGAGGCGAGCACAGATAGAAAACAGGTAGGGAATCACAAATGCCCAGGTAATTCCCACGCCCATATTGGCAAGTATCCAGATTGTGGCATTATCGCTGTAGACCAGTGCCCAAGTA
>CAZEFU010000121.1:0-5917 GCA_964511515.1 uncultured Wenzhouxiangellaceae bacterium | reverse complement strand
GATGGTCATGCTGAGATCTGCATGTGAGACTCTTTGGTAATATGCTTCAACTTCTGCAACAACAGCTAGTTGGGTGATAGGAATAGTACGCGAATCACCACCAGTTAATACCAGTTGCTCACCCTCAAGGCTGCCAGAAAATTTAGCTACCAGTTTTTCACCACCTGCCATTTCAATTTCAAACTCTGTGTCAGATTCGATTGCCATTACATCGGCAGTATTAACAGAAAACTCATCGGCATAGGCAGGTTTAATGAATATTTTATCGGGGTTAACTTTACCCAATGTTCCGCTGATGATATCGCCGTTTTTCATGCTAAGTTTATCTGCAAGCAAGCTGCTGGGCATGAGACTCAACAGCAAAATATAAATTAAGTATTTAAAAGGTCTGGTTTTCATAGGGTTCTCTTTTTAAGGTTTTGAGTTTGGTATATTTTACAGGAAAAGCACTTCTCTAAGGAAGTAATCGCAACAACTAATAGGCTAACTACAGCAAGCTGAATCTTGTTGAATTGGTGGGCAGGGTACGTTCCCGAATGAACAAAATACACAGCAGTCGCCGGCCTTGGGTTTTAAAAGCACCTTGCAGTTGCTGCACTCATGAAACCACTGACAGGCATCGGTAGGCATGCATAGTTTTTCTTTAAAACCACAGTGCGGACAGGTTAGGGTTGATTCCAGAATGATTTTCTGACTCATTTATTCTTACTCCCAAGTTCCTGACTAAAATGATAGCTCTCAATATCAAATCCCTGATTAAGGTAAAACTTGTGTGCTCGATATCTTTGAGTCCCAGAGTCAAGGTGGAAGAAATTACACTCGGAATCCAGTGCTAGTTGACGTAGCCATTGAATTAGTTTTTCGCCGTAGGCTTGCGAGCGTTGCTCACTACTAGTTACCAGGTCGTCCACATACAAGTGCCTGCCCATAAACAGGTTCGTGTAGATCCTGAATCCAGCTGCTGCGACAGCTTGCTGGTCGGTCTGTATATAAGCCAGTTGATATCCATCTTTTTGCATGCCTCGGATAAGCCCGAGAAAATGCTGCTCTTGTAAGTTAGGTCGTAATTCCAGCAATACCGGAAAGCAGGCAAGAATTTGCTCATCCGTTTTAGCAATTATTGGTTTATTGGTGTTGTTCATAGTGTGTTTTGTTTAGAGATCCATTCAATGGTCTCGTTATCTCCGTGCTGAATACTGATAAGCTCGGGCTGATCGCCGCGCATCCAGATACTGCCATGCTCACGGGTATTTCCAGTTTCACTGTAATTAAAACGAAACAGGCGGCGTAGGGTCAAACCACCTTTATGGCTGCGTGCCAAACGAATACTAGCCAATGCCACACTCTGGTCGAGTAGTTGCAGATTATGCTTTTTGCACAGTCTAGCGACTGCTTCTCTAGCACTGTCACGAGCGCGCATTGTACCAAGCCAAAGTGTTGAGATGCCGACCAGGAGTATTATGAATAGTAATTCCATAGTTTTAATGTGGTGATTATCAGGTCGATTTCAAGAGCACACAAACCGCGCCCGTACCGCCAGCAGAAATTTTGGCAGTGGTGAAGGCCTGTACTTGCGGGTGCCGTCTGAGTAGATCGGCAGTAAGTTGTTTAAGAACTGGTAGCCGATTTTTAGAGCCCAAACCCTTGCCATGAATGATTTTTATACACTGCATCTTATGATCCGTGGCAAAGGCTAGAAATTCAAGCAGGAGTTTGGTGGCTTCTCGTTGATTTAGGTTGTGTAAGTCTAGATGGTCTTCGACTGGGTAATATGCTCTGCGTAAGCGGCGTAGTACTCGTTGTTGAAGGCCTGGGCGAAGAAAGTAATCATCTTCAATTTCCTCGGCAGATATACTGTTCAGTTCGTCAAATAAAGCTTTAGCATCCGGTTTTCTGCTACGCAAAACAGGTTTGGTGGTTCCTGATTGCTGTGAATGTTTGCCAGAATCTGCCAGCGGCCTTACCCTACCAACAGACGCACGAAACAAGGCCCCTTCATCCTCAGCAAAATACTCTGGAGTAAGCTTGTCAGATTTTTTAACCACAGGCATATAGTGTTGGCAAAAAAGCCAATTTCATGGTGCACGCATCAGGTATAGTTAACATCATTAGTTCACTAGAATAACGCGGAAATTCATGTAATGCACCTATTAATCAGTAATGATGACGGCTTTCATGCACCTGGTATCAAGATCCTGGCCGAGCGCATGGCGCAAATCGCCAAAATAACTGTTGTTGCGCCCAGCTCTAATCGTAGCGGAGCTAGTAATTCACTAACACTCGATGGCCCGATCAAAGTTTCAGAAATGGCACCAGGCCAATATAAACTATCCGGAACTCCTACAGATTGTGTGCATATAGCCTTAACTGGCATGTTGGATAAAGACCCAGATATGGTGGTTTCAGGAATTAATGCCGGTGCCAACCTCGGAGATGATGTGCTTTATTCAGGCACTGTCGCTGCGGCGATGGAAGGCCGTTTTCTGGGCTTACCAGCGGTGGCTATATCATTGGTCTGGGACCAAGGTGAGTGGAACTACTCAGCAGCGGCAGAAGCTGCTGCACTGATTGTACAGAAGCTCAGAACTGACCCTCTACCAGCAGATACAATTTTGAATGTAAATGTACCCAACTTGGCCTGGAAGGACATCAAAGGCTTTGAGGTAGCTCGCTTGGGACATCGCCACCGTGCTGAAGCTGCAGTGCCTATGCGCGACCCCCGGGGCCGCTTGCATTACTGGATCGGTGGACCTGGCGAGGAAGAGGACTCTGGCCCAGGCACAGATTTTGATGCAGTAAAACGAGGTTTTGTATCAATTACCCCAATCCATATTGATTTAACCCGGTATCAGGCGCTGGAGCAGGTTTCCAGCTGGGTTGGCAGCTTGTTAGATCCCGATAAGCAGGAAAGCTAAGGAATGCGGAGTTCTAGTTTTCAATATCCATCGGCGCATGGCTTCGGTATGACCTCACAGGGAACCCGGGATAAACTGGTTTCTAGATTGCGTGAAAAAGGGATAAGTGATGAGCGTGTTTTACAAGCAATAGGAAATGTACCAAGGCACTTATTCGTGGATGAGGCTCTGGCTTCGCGGGCATATGAAGATACAGCCTTACCTATTGGTCTGGGGCAAACAATTTCGCAGCCATATATTGTGGCGTTAATGACCGCAGAATTATTAAAAAATGGGATTCCGGAGAAAGTGTTGGAAGTTGGCACCGGCTCCGGTTATCAAGCAGCTGTATTAGCAAACTTAGTTGCGCAAGTGTTTAGTGTTGAGCGTATAGACAAATTATTACGCCAGGCACGGCGCTGTTTTCATCGTGCCGGCTTGCAAAACATCTACACCAGATATGCCGACGGCAGGCTTGGCTGGCCTTCGCAAGCCCCATTTGAGGCAATTATAATAACCGCTGCTGGGACTCAACTTGAAGAGCAGTTACTAGGGCAATTGGCAGATGGCGCTAGCCTAATTGCGCCACTAGGTACAACTGGAGCACAGCGGCTGGTAAAATATACTCGGACTGGTGATGATTTTGAGCGAATTGAGCTCTGTGATGTCAGTTTTGTGCCTCTTCTGAGTGGTTTGGATTAAGCTTTATGTTTAAAAAACTTTATGACAGTGTACTAGTGTGGTCGGGGCACCCGCGTGCACCACAGTATCTGGCTGGAGTTAGTTTTGCTGAGTCTATTTTCTTTCCCATTCCAACAGATGTAATGTTAATCCCGATGATGATTGCCAAGCCAGCGCAAGCATGGCGCCTGGCATTTATCTGCACAGTTGCATCAGTTATTGGCGGCCTGGTTGGTTACGCTTTGGGGCGCTGGGGCTTTACCTTGATTGAGGGATGGTTGGTAAACTCGATGTATTATCCGGCATTTTTACAAGCTACAGAAGCATTTGATCGCTGGGGCTTCTGGGTTATTCTGGTAGCGGGTTTTACTCCAATTCCTTACAAGGCATTTACCTTGGCAGCCGGAGTGGTAGGGATGCCATTTCTGCCGTTTCTAGCTGGTTCGGCGATAGGCCGCAGCGGTCGCTATTTCCTCGAGGCTGCGATTATCCGTCTTTGGGGCGATTCAGCAGCAGATCAAATTAGACGCTGGATAGACTGGATAGGCTGGGGCGTTGTCATTGCTATTGTGGCTCTAATTGGTTATCTCACATTTCTGCACCCGAGTTGATGATGAAATTAAGCAATATTAGCTTAGTGTCTATTCTCTGCTTAAGTTTGTTAATCTTGAGCGCTTGCAGCAATCGCTGGGCAGCGCCAGTAGAAGATCGTAATACGCAACATACGCTGACTAAGGCAAAACCGAAGACTAGCAGCTCTCGACCAGATACCTACATAGTTAGCAGTGGTGAATCTTTGTACTCTATTGGCTTTAAGTATGGGCTTGATTATCACCGGATTGCCAGCTGGAATAGAATCAGTACGCCGTACAAAATATTTCCTGGCCAAAAACTACATTTACGACCAGGACAAGTAGCTGTTGTTAAGACTGTTGGAATTAAACCCCCGCCGAAACCTGTAACAAAGAGCCCAACGAAGGTAACAAGAAAACCTGCTGCGACGGTTCCTGAAAAGCCAGTAAAGACAAGTAAAACTGTAATAAGCAAGAACACAAAAACCACTAGCAAGGCAGCTAACAATAGAAAGCTCAGCTGGCAGTGGCCAACTAATGGCAAGGTAATTAAAACCTATCTTGCCAATGACCCAGGCAGAAAAGGCATTGATATTGCGGGTAGAGATGGCCAGAGTATTCGCGCAGCCGCATCTGGCTTAGTCGTTTATAGCGGCAATGGGTTGCTTGGCTACGGTGAGTTAATTATTATCAAACATAGTGAAAAGTATCTTTCTGCGTATGCTTATAATCGCAAACGCCTGGTAGCAGAGGGTGAGAAGGTGCAGGCAGGGCAAAAGATAGCGGAGATGGGGCGTGGTGGTGATGGCCGAGTGAAATTACATTTTGAAATTCGAGTTAATGGCAAACCGAATAATCCGCAGCACTATTTACCACGGCGATAAATTCGGTTTATTCGAAACCGTCCTCGAAAATATTTCCATTTGCCACCAGTGGAGTTATGCAAGCAGGATTAGCAGTTATTCTGCTATTTAGCAAAGCAATTACAGTGGGGTGATATTCGCTATTGCTTAAACCGCAGTTGGCACCATTTGGTGAGCCATAATTGCAGGAGCTCATTATTGTACCCTTACCGCCGACTGGGCAGGAAACAGTACCAGTATAGCAGCCTGTTTCGGCATTGAAGCAGGTATCCACTTCAGGGCTGTAACAATGTGTATGCGGAGATCCGAAATTGTGCCCAAGTTCATGCCCAACAAATAACGAAACAAAGCCAGTGCTGGCGTTAGTACCCATCCGATTAATGCTGTAGCTTCCTACTGTCCAGGTACCGCTACCAGAATTGTAATGAAAGCCATTCTGGCAGTATTGATCAAGCCAGGCGATGCCAGAGAATGAATATGATGAAATATTTTCACCACTGAAAAGCACAGCAAAATCGCGTTCGGTATTGACCTGGTTAAGCCGCCAATACTCGCCAAAGTCGGTTAGATATGCTGAAATATCTGATTCAGGGCTGATTGGGTCAGAATTGACTCGTAAGTATGTGGTCCCTATTAACAAGCGTAGTGACAAGTCTCTTTCCATAAAGACATTCATATTTACAAAAATAGTATTTATGTAGTTCATAGCTGTTGTCGCATTATTACTTTTGCCTGCCATCCACTCCATATCGGTATCAACCGCAATGGTAGCTTGATAAGCAGGAGTGTTGGTATTCGATATAGCTACACTTCTTGAGCTTAGTGCTTCTTTAACTTTAGCAAAGGGATCTCCTGGTTGTTGTGCCATAGTAGTGCCGCACTGGTATGTGGATCCATTTGTCCCGCC
>CAZEFU010000120.1:0-5934 GCA_964511515.1 uncultured Wenzhouxiangellaceae bacterium | reverse complement strand
GGTTAATGACCGCTGGGCGCAACATTCAAAACGCATTGTTGCGGTTACCGGCGACTTGGGTAAATCATTCCTTGGTGTTACCCCGAAAAAACGTGAAGATTTAAAAGGCAAGGTAAAGCATATTTACCACTTGGCTGCTATTTATGATATGACTGCTGGCGCTGCTGAGCAGGATGAAGCCAATATTGAAGGTACACGCCGGGCGGTAAGGCTGGCTGAAAGCATCAATGCCAAAATATTCCATCATGTCAGTTCTATTGCCGCAGCTGGTTTGTACCCGGGTGTATTCAGAGAAGATATGTTTGATGAGGCCAGAGGGCTTGATCATCCGTATTTCAGAACCAAACATGAGTCAGAGAAGGTGGTTAGAGAGGAATGCTCAATTCCATGGCGGGTTTATCGGCCGGGTATTGTAATTGGTCACTCTGAAACTGGTGAGATTGATAAAATTGATGGGCCTTACTATTTCTTCAAGATGATTCAAAAAATGCGCAAGGCGCTGCCTTCCTGGATGCCAGCAATGGGTATTGAGGGCGGTAGAATCAATGTAGTGCCTGTTGATTATATTGCTAAGGCTCTGGATCATATCGGGCATAAAGCTGGCTTAAATGGCAAGTGCTTTCACCTGACTGATCCTAAACCACTGCGTATTGGCGAGATGCTGAATGTATTTGCCCAAGCAGCACATGCACCGCAGATGACTATGCGCATTGATGCCAGAATTTTCCAGTTTGTGCCTGAAGCTGTAAAAACTGGCTTGGCTATGTTCCCGCCCATTCGCCGTATTACCACACAAATACTAAATGACCTGGGCTTGCCTCGGGATATGATGAGCTTTATCAACTACCCAACCCGTTTTGATAATCGCGAAACTGAAGCTGCTCTCAAAGGTAGTGGAATAATGGTGCCTAAATTGCGCGAATATGCATGGGTGATCTGGGATTATTGGGAACGCCATCTTGATCCTGATCTATTTATTGACCGCAGTTTACGCGGCCATGTAAAGCAAAAAATCGCTTTGATTACTGGTGCCTCATCTGGTATCGGCAAGGCTACTGCTTTAATGATGGCGCGTGCTGGTGCGCATATAATTCTGGTTGCTAGAGGCGAAGAAAAGCTGATTGAAACCCATAATGAAATTGCTGATGAAGGTGGCAAGTCAACTTGGTACACAGCAGATCTTGCAGATTCTGATAATATCGCTGATTTGGTGAAAACTGTGCTTAAGAAGCATGGCAAGGTTGATTTTCTGATTAATAATGCCGGGCATTCTATCCGCCGTTCAATCGCGCTTTCATACGACCGTATTCATGATTATGAACGCCTGATGCAATTAAATTATTTTGGCTCACTTAAATTAATTCTTGGCTTCTTGCCAGCAATGGAAGCGGATCGGCACGGGCATGTGATCAATATATCTTCTATTGGCGTGCTCACCAATGCTCCAAGGTTCTCTGGCTATGTAGCCTCCAAGGCAGCGCTGGATGCATTCTCGCGCTGTGCAGCGGCCGAATATAATGATACCGGGGTGAACTTCACTACCATCAATATGCCCCTGGTGCGAACCCCGATGATTGCCCCTACCAAAATGTACGATAATGTACCTACAATATCACCTGAAGATGCGGCTGATATGATCAAGCAGGCGGTTATCTATAAACCTCAACGAATTGCGACTCGTCTGGGTGTGTTTGCGCAAATACTGCATATGGTTGCCCCGAAAGTAACCGAGGTAATTATGAACTCTGCCTTCCGCATGTTCCCGGATTCTGCAGCAGCGCGGGGCAAGTCTGCCAAGAATGAAAAAGCGTCCCAAGAGCAAGTAGCATTCGCTACCATTATGAAAGGCGTGCATTGGTAAATCACAGCTTCCTGGGGTCTGGATAAACCAGGCTCCAGGAATATAATTTATTTGTTGTCGCTAAAGCTGTAGTCGAACAGCTTTATTTCCTCGGCCCAATTATCTGCAACCAGCTCAATGCTGGCATCATCATAATATTCACGGAAATCTCGATGTTTGGTCTTGTTTATATGGGCTAACTGCTGATGCGGGATATTTGCTGATTTACACAGCTTTTCCCAATCTTGATTCAGGTTTTCAAAGCGCCCCACGAAATCCATCAACAGTTTGCCATTTTTATCACACAGCATTTGGTTTTGATATGCATCACGGCGCTGGCTTTGCATTTTGATGAAATGTGCAAAAGACTCTAACTTCATTACCCGTTGATGGCGGCCATGATCAGTTTGCTTGCGAATAAATTCGTATTCAGAAACCAAACGATCCCAGGGGTTACGCACGAAGGCGAATTTGAAGTAATTACTAAAAGTCGATGCTGGCATGCGGTTTTTTGCAGCCAGAATATCTTCATGTTGACGAAACCTGTACTTTTGGTAGTCCCACTCTAGCCGTGCCCTCGACTTTAGGCGTGCGCCAATACCTTCAGGCTTTGCCAGCGTGAAGGGAAGCAGGGCGTTCACCATGCTGGTTCCCGCGGCTTTGCGGATATGCACAAATATAAATTGTCGAGAATCTGAGATCAGCAAAGCAAAACCTATCAAGGCTTGAAACAGGCATTAGGGTAATAGATTACTGGCCGTAGTTCCATGAATTTAATTTGCTAACTGCTTGAAAAGCAGTTGCAGATACCCAATATCCACGAGAACCTGATAATTATAATATTACTATTTCATGTCAAAACGCGACTACTACGAAATCCTCGGTGTAAGTAAAACGGCAACTGAGTCTGAAATGAAAACTTCTTATCGGCGTTTGGCGATGAAGTTTCATCCTGACCGTAATCCCGATGATGAAACTGCCCAGGATAAGTTCAAAGAATGCAAAGAGGCTTATGAGGTTCTAAAAGACCCACAAAAGCGTGCTGCCTATGACCAATATGGTCACGCTGGTGTTGGCCAAGGCGGGGCAGGTGGTTTCCAAGGTGATGTTGGAGATGTTTTCGGTGATATTTTTGGTGATATCTTTGGCGGTGGGCGCAGAGGCAGGCCGCAGCAACAGCGTGGTGCCGATCTTCGCTATCCACTAGAGTTAGACCTAGAAGAAGCCGTTAGCGGCGTTCAGCGTGAAATTAAGATACCTACACAAGCAGAATGCGATGTCTGTACAGGTAGCGGCTCGCAAGATGGAAAGAAAGAAACCTGTGATACCTGTAATGGTGCCGGTCAAGTACGCATGCAGCAAGGCATATTCTCGATGCAGCAGACCTGTCCGACTTGTCAGGGCTCGGGTTCTAAAGTTAGCAATCCTTGCCCAAGCTGTCACGGTCAGGGCAGGGTGCGGGAAACCCGTACCATTGCGGTCAAGATTCCACCTGGTGTTGATAACGGTGATCGGATTCGTCTAAGCGGCGAGGGCGAGGCTGGTATGAATGGCGCTGGTAGTGGCGACCTGTATGTTGAAGTACGGGTAAAACCGCATACTATCTTTGAGCGCGATGGTGATGATCTGTATTGCGAAGCGCCAATCGATTTCACTATGGCAACTCTGGGTGGTGAAATGGAAATTCCAACTTTAGATGGGCAAGTTAAACTTAAAATTCCAGCTGGTACGCAAAGTGGGAAAATGTTTCGCCTACGTGGCAAGGGCGTAAAATCAGTACGTAGTCATCGACATGGTGATCTGCTCTGCCGGGTACGCCTAGAAACCCCGGTGAACCTGAATAAAGAGCAAAAAGAAGCATTAATGAACTTTCAAGATGCCCTTGGCGAGCATAAACACCATTATCCCGATGGTACTAGTTGGCTGGATGGCTTGAAATCATTTTTCAGTCGGGCACAATCCTGATACAGTACCGCTAACAGGGAGTATCTAGATGAGCAATATGCACGTAATTATTCACGGTGCCAACGGTAGAATGGGGCAGTTGCTTACTAAGCTTTGCAATCAGAGTCCTGATTTTGAAGTTATTGCAGCGGTTGATAGAGACACTCAAACTCAGCTCTCTGACCTCCAATCTGCAGATGTATTAATCGATTTTTCTTTACCCAAGGGTTTACGCACAGCACTTGGTTGGTGTTTGCAGAGCAGCACTGCCATAGTTAGCGGGACTACTGGGATTGATGAACTACTAATGTCTGACATGCGTGTTGCTGCGCAAGAAATTCCGGTTTTCTGGGCTCCTAATATGAGTATTGGAGTTAACTTATCCGCTAGATTAGTAGCCACTGCCGCGAAAAGTTTGGGCATGGCGGCTGATGTTGAAATCATCGAAGCCCATCATCGCTATAAGAAAGATGCACCCTCTGGTACCGCCTTGCAACTGGCTGAAGTAGTTGCCCGCGCTCGTGGTCAAAATGCCAGTGAGGTTATTGTTAGTGGTCGCTCTGGAGACTGTGGCGTGCGCCCTGATGGTCAAATAGGTATTTCTTCCATCCGTGCAGGAGATTTGGTTGGTGAGCACACAGTGCTGTTCCAGCTGCCAGGTGAGTCCCTTGAGATTACCCATAAAGCTATTGACCGCGATAGTTTTGCGCTTGGTGCAATGGAGGCGAGTCGCTGGTTGAATCGTCAAAGTGCGGGATTTTATGATATGCGCGATTTACTAAGCAGTTAAGAAATTCAGTTAGTTCAGGCTTAGCACTCTATTTTTGCTCTTTTGCAAAGATTTCCTAATTTATATTCACTCTGGCTCTTTTAAGATTGCGGCCTTTCTAGTAAAATCTTGTTGCTTGGAGAGACGGCTTTTAGAAGCTGTCAGAAGACATGAATTTATATCTGAGCGGGATTGATCCGGGTAAAACCAGGGTTTGTCCCGTTTTTTGTATCTACAATATGCTGCTGAATTTCAG
Source organism: uncultured Wenzhouxiangellaceae bacterium (assembly GCA_964511515.1). Taxonomy (GTDB): domain Bacteria; phylum Pseudomonadota; class Gammaproteobacteria; order Xanthomonadales; family SZUA-36; genus SZUA-51. Next base: position 1,125 of record CAZEFU010000120.1, on the reverse strand, counting down.
TAGATTTAGTTTGCATGGTTTAAGCTAACTGGTTGAATATAATGGTTTATGGTAGCAATGAATTTTAATTCTAATAATAAGCCTGCAATCTTGGTGCTCGCAGATGGAACGGTCTTTCATGGCCAATCTATTGGTGCTGATGGTAGCTCAGTGGGCGAGGTGGTGTTTAACACCGCCATGACCGGCTATCAGGAAATCCTCACCGACCCTTCGTATGCCAGTCAAATAGTCATGCTGACCTATCCACATATTGGTAATACAGGAGTCACAGCCATCGATTCTGAGGCAGAGCAAAGTTTTGTTGCAGGCTTGGTGATTCGTGATCTATCGTTATTGGCTAGTAACTGGCGTTCTGAGCAATCATTAGATGACTGGTTAAAATCCAACAATATAGTAGCTATCGCCGATATTGATACCCGCAAGTTAACCCGTTTATTACGTGAGCAAGGTGCGCAAAACGCTTGTTTGATGGCAGGTGATATTGATGAATCATTGGCGCTGGAACAAGCACGTGCTTTTGCCGGCATTAAAGGCATGGATCTTGCCAAAGTAGTCTCGCAAAAAAAGGCCTATGAATGGACACAAGGTAGCTGGGATCTAGATAGTCAAAGCTGGCAGCCACTTGATGAAAAATTCCATGTAGTTGCCTATGACTTTGGCGTTAAACGAAATATTTTGCGTATGTTGGTCGATCGTGGCTGCACAATCACAGTAGTGCCCGCGCAAACTCCTGCCAGTGAAGTGCTGGCATTAAATCCGGATGGTGTGTTTTTATCCAATGGCCCTGGTGATCCTGAGCCTTGTGATTATGCAATTACTGCTATTGCTGAAATTCTGGCAGCTGATATGCCAATCTTTGGTATTTGCCTAGGCCATCAATTATTGGGTCTTGCCAGTGGAGCAAAAACTTTAAAAATGAAATTCGGACATCACGGCGCTAATCACCCAGTACAAGATATTGAAACTGGAGCTGTGATGATCACCAGTCAAAACCACGGCTTTGCTCTGGATGAGAATAGCTTGCCACAAAATCTACAAGCTACTCATGTCTCTTTGTTTGATGGTTCTTTGCAGGGAATTAAACGCACAGATAAACCAGCCTTTGGTTTTCAGGGGCATCCTGAG
>CAZEFU010000119.1:0-6008 GCA_964511515.1 uncultured Wenzhouxiangellaceae bacterium | reverse complement strand
CGAGAGATGATTACCGATACTATTAAGAATGCTGAAGTTCGAATGAGCAAGAGCATTGAGGCATTACGCCATGAGCAAGCCAAAATTCGCACAGGCCGCGCTCATCCAAGCCTGTTAGAGCATGTACATGTTGACTATTACGGCTCATCTGTACCGCTCAACCAAGTTTCAAATATTACCATTGAAGATGCCCGCACTCTGAATGTTTCCCCGTGGGAAAAGAACATGGTTGCACCTGTAGAAAAAGCTATTTTAACTTCTGATCTTGGGCTAAACCCAGCCACCTCGGGGCAAATCATTCGCATCCCTTTGCCACCACTTACCGAAGAGCGACGCATTGAATTGGGCAAAATCGTCCACAACGAGGGAGAAAACTCCAAGATTGCCATCCGCAATATCCGTCGTGATGCCAATACTCAGGTCAAAGATATGCTCAAGGGTAAGGAAATTTCAGAAGATGAAGAACGCCGTGCTGAAACTCTGATACAAGCATTAACAGATCGCTTTGTAGCTCAGGTTGATACTGTGGTTGCGGAAAAGGAAAAAGAACTCCTTGAAATCTAGCATGCACGAACTTACTCTGCCAAAGCACCTAGCCATTATTATGGATGGCAACGGGCGCTGGGCTGCCAGACAAGGCCAGGTACGAGGACTCGGTCATCGCGCTGGGCGTAAAACACTCCGAGAAGTTGTTGAGTACTGTGCACAAATAGAATTACCGATACTAACCGTATTCGCTTTTAGCAGCGAGAATTGGCAAAGACCGGCTACTGAGGTAAAGCTTTTACTGGAACTGTTTAGGCGCGCCTTACAAAAAGAAGGCAAAGAGCTTCACAAAAATAATATCCGCATATCATTTATTGGGGATCGCTCTAGATTTTCTGCCAGCATTCAGCAAGGAATGCTGGCTGTTGAAGAATTAACTCAAGACAATCAATGCCTGCAACTAAATATTGCCATCAACTATGGTGGGCGCTGGGATATTACTCAAGCTGCCCGCAAACTTGCTACTGAAGTTGAGGCGGGCAAATTAAGTGCCAAAGATATAGACGAGCAATGCTTCTCAGAAGCCCTGTCACTAGCAGACCAAGATGCGCCAGATTTATTAATCCGCACCGGTGGTGAACAGCGCTTGAGTAATTTTTTACTCTGGCAGCTTGCATACAGCGAAATTTATTTCACAGATACTCTCTGGCCTGATTTTGGTGTCGAAGAGATAAATCAAGCGATTACTGAGTACAGCCGCAGACAAAGGCGTTTCGGACGCACGCCTTTACAGGCGGCAAGGTCAGTTCTTAGTGTTTAAGACCCGGCTAATTACTGCCTTAATATTGTTGCCGGCTTTTTTACTTCTGCTGTTTGGCCTTGATGCTGCCCAGTTTTCTTTACTGTTTGCGGTATTACTGTTGATTGGCGGCTGGGAATACTCGCGGCTCTGTGGTTTCCAATCTTTTCCGGCTCGGCTGGCTTATATGGCGGCTCTGGTTGCAGGAATTTTATTCTTGGCAAGCAACGACAGTAAAATACCCCTTGCCAACTTAATCAATGGGCCGAGCTTAAACCCGGATCATTTACTCTTCTTTCTAATTGCCTGGCTACTGGCGTTTACTCGCCTAATTAAATGGCAACCACCCTTAAACCCGAACAACCCTAATACTATTTATCGTAGTATCAGCACTGTTTTTAGCCTCGTTTTGCTGCTTGGTGCCTGGTATTCGATCACCAGTCTAAGGATTCTTGATCAGGGGCAATGGTGGGTACTGACAATGTTTATGCTGGTTTGGGCTGCTGATGTTGGCGCATACTTGGCTGGAAAGCAGTTCGGCAAACGTCGATTGGCCGCAAAAATCAGCCCCGGAAAAACCTATGCTGGATTAGTTGGTGGGGTTCTTATATCACTAATCACCATCTGGGCATTTGTCTCTCTTTCGCCCCTGAACATCAACTCTATGTTGTTGTTTTTAGCTAGTATATCTATAATAATTTTGATCTCAGTTGGTGGCGACCTTTACGTCAGTCTGCATAAACGCAGCGTTGATATTAAAGATAGCGGGCAACTATTTCCAGGGCATGGCGGGATCCTTGACCGTCTAGATAGCACCATCGCCGCAGCACCTTTCTTTCTTGCTTTACTGCTCTGGCTCGTCGCAAGTCATGGTGCCTAAACCGGCATTTTAAGAACACTGTAAAAAACCTACTGTTTCAATCCCAAAAAACTGTAAAATACAGACTGGAGAATTGTGTGCGCAATGGCGCTAGGTAAATTTGATGGTAGAGTTTTTCGGCTCAATACTTTGGCTGATAGTGGCCCTGGGTATACTTGTCACCTTTCATGAATTCGGGCACTACTGGGTAGCTCGGAAAATGGGGGTAAAAGTATTGCGCTTCTCTGTGGGTTTTGGAAAGCCACTCTGGTCTAGAAAAGATAAACATGGCACCGAATTTATTGTTGCTGCTATTCCACTTGGCGGTTATGTAAAAATGCTCGATGAACGCGAAGCTGAGATTCCTGACTCTGAGCTCGAATATGCATTTAATCGTAAAACACTTGGCCAGCGCACCGCTATTATTGCCGCCGGGCCTATCTTCAACCTCATCTTGGCTGTGGTTGCGTTCTGGATGATGTATATGGTTGGAATCCCTGAACTGCGCCCCTTAATTGGGAAAACTGAAGGCATTAGCGCTAGTGCTGGAATAAGCCCTGGTGATACCATCCATGATATTGATGGCACTACAATTAAAACTCTCTCGCATGCTCGTCTCGCACTGGTTGGCCCAGCACTGGATCGCCGCGATATACCTGTAACGGTAAATGGTGCCAGCGGACTTGAATCGACACATATCCTGCAACTGAGCCAGCTGGATGACAGTTTTAACGAACAAAACTTGCTGAATGATATTGGCCTGATCCCGTGGCGACCAATAAGAGCCGCAGTAATAGACACAGTGAGCCCAGAGTCACCCGCGGCTATCGCTGGCTTACGTCAAGGCGATGAGATTCTTGGCATCTCCGGCCAAGCAGTTAGCGACTGGGCTTATATCGGCCCACTAATCGCAAAATATGGCGCAGACGACAAACCCTTAGCCATAGAAATCAAACGCGACGGCAACTCTCAATCTATCTTAATCCAACCTGCACTATCTACTGATGAAGGCCCAGAACGTCTGATAATTGGTATTTCCGCAGCACCACTGGGCACAGAACAGCAACAACAACTAGAAAACCTCTGGATTAACTTACGCTATTCCCCAATTGATGCATTTAGCAATGCAGCCTCAGAAACTTGGCGCCTGACTTCAACAACTTTAGGCATGTTAGGCAGAATGGTAGTGGGAAAAGCCTCATTGAAGAACATCTCTGGACCAATCACCATCGCCCAAGTAGCTAATCGCTCTGCGCAGATGGGGCTTAGTTCGTTCTTGTTTTTTCTCGGATTGATCAGCTTGAGTCTGGGAATATTAAACCTTTTGCCTATCCCTGTTCTGGACGGTGGACACCTAATGTACTACCTGGTTGAAGCCATCAAGGGTAGCCCGGTGTCTGAGCAAACCCAGATAGCTGGGCAATACCTAGGGTTATTTATGCTGGCCGGACTTATGGGCCTAGCCTTTTTTAACGATTTTTTACGACTATTTGGGTAGACTTGCATTTTTATACCCTTTGAAAAAAATAAACTATGAAAAAAATAATTACTCTCATGTTCTGCTTACTTCTCGCCAGCCCACAATTGTGGGCAAAAACTGACTTCCTGATCAGTGATATTAGAATCGAGGGTTTACAAAGAATTACCGCTGGAACAGTATTCAATTACCTTCCTCTGGAAACCGGAGATCAGGTAACTGATGCCAAAGTTCGTACTGCAATCAGGGAACTCTATAGGACTGGATTTTTTAAAGATATCCAGGTTGAGCGCGAAGACAATATTCTGGTTATTAAGCTGGAGGAACGACCAGCAATATCAACAATCTCTTTAAGCGGGAACAAGGCGCTAAAGACTGATGATTTAATGCTGGCACTTGCAGAAATTGGGCTTGCCGAAGGTGATACTTTCGACCAGTTGTCTCTAGATCGAGTAGAGCAGGAGCTAGTTCGACAATATTACTCACAAGGTAAGTATGCCGTTAAATTATCCTCCACCACCAGCCAACTAGAGCGCAATAGGGTACGCATAACAATTGTTATTGATGAAGGCGATAATGCCCGCGTTCGACATCTAAATGTAATAGGAAATACAGTTTTTACCGAAGAAGAGCTACGTGAGAACTTCGAAACCAAACCCGATGGATGGTTTAACTTCTGGACCAAAGACGATCAGTATTCTCGTGAAAAACTCAGTGGCGATATGGAAAAGTTGCGCTCCTATTACCAAGATCGCGGCTATGTTGACTTCGATATTGAATCCACTCAGGTTTCCATTAGCCCAGACAAGCAAGAAATTTACATAACCGCAAATGTGCATGAAGGCGAGCCGTACACAGTAAGCGAGATCCGACTGGCTGGCGAAATGGTCATTCAAGAGCAAACCTTGAGGCGGCTAATAAGGACCAGCCCAGGAGAGGTGTTCTCGCGTGGGCAAATGGAAAGAAGTGTAGAAAGTATCAGCGCCATTCTCTCTAATGTTGGTTACGCGTTCGCTAATATCTCGCCATCCCCAACCATCGATAAAGAAAATCGCACAGTAAGTATTACTTATTTTATTGACCCAGGTAAGCGCGTCTATGTTCGCCGGGTACTGTTCGCTGGTAACTCTAAAACCAAGGATGAAGTATTACGCCGTGAACTACGTCAGTTCGAGGGAGCATGGTTCTCACAGGCAGCTCTGGATAGAACCAAAGTTAGACTGATGCGTCTGGCATTCTTCGAAGAAGTAGAAATTGATACACCGCAAGTACCTGGAACAGAAGATCAGGTAGATATTATTGTGAATGTACAAGAGCGGGCATCTGGTAGCTTCTCAGCAGGTCTCGGCTTTTCTCAGGTGCAAGGCTTAATTCTTTCGCTATCTGTAAACCAAGATAACTTCATAGGAAGTGGTAAGAAAGTTGGCGTATCAATCAGCGCAAGCAGAATTCTAAGCCAAATCAATCTTTCCTACACTAACCCTTATTGGACTGATAATGGAATTAGTCGTAGCTTCTTCGTTCGCTACAGCGACTTTAATCAACGAAATGCTAATATTGCCAACTTCACTTCCAGCGAAGCCTCTCTGGGAATGAATTTCGGCTTCCCAGTGTCAGAAGTTGACTATATTGGCGCTGGTATATCGGGCCGCATGACGAGCCTTAATATCGGCCAAACTGTTTGTATAAGGTTTGAACCTGCCCCTAATCCAGACGATCCAGATAGATGTGTAGAAACCGGTCTAGGCCCGATACCCAATGACCCCTTATCCTATTCTCTAGATGCTAATGGTGATGGCATATTAACTGATGATGAGCGCGAGCTAAATACTCTTCAAACCGAGTTTAACTGGTCACGGGACTCCCGCGATCACTTCCTTAATCCGTCTCGCGGCTCTATCCATCGCTTAAATCTTTCTGTTTCTGTGCCCGGCAGCAGCAGAGAGTACTATAAGGTTCTATACAAATTTGCCAAATATATACCTATCTCTCGCTCACTAGTATTTGCGGTTAAGGGCAATATTGGTTACGGCGACGCTTATGATAATTACGACAAGGGTCTGACGCCGCCTACCGAGGAACCTGTTATTACGGGTAAATGTGACCCGGCTGATGTACTTACTGCTGACTACGGCCTACCCTTCTGGGAGCATTTTTATGGTGGCGGTGTGCGCGATATTCGTGGGTTTAAAGCCAATACACTAGGACCTAAGAATCAGAATTGTCGAGCCATTGGTGGTGATTTCAAAACTAACGCTACAATTGAACTGGCCTTCCCAACTCCATTCCTTGGCGGCAAGGGTGGTACCCGGCTTGCAGTATTTATGGATATTGGGAAGGCCAGCTCTAATGAACCGGTGGTTTTGAAGTCACCGCCAATGGCTTGG
>CAZEFU010000118.1:0-6076 GCA_964511515.1 uncultured Wenzhouxiangellaceae bacterium | reverse complement strand
ATGTTTTTTCGAACGATCGGCCAAACTGTTTCGCCAGCTACAAGGCAATTCCCGGATCCTTGATGAAATATGCGGGAAACAGGAAATAACGATATGCCTTCCAATAAAGAACCCGGTACGCTTTGGGTGGTAGCCACACCAATCGGAAATCTTGCTGATATTAGCCAGCGCGCTATAGATATTTTGTCTCAGGTAGATGTTGTCGCGGCCGAAGATACCCGCCATTCACGCAGGTTATTTACTGCCTGTGAAATCGATACTCCACTGCTTGCCTATCACGAGCATAACGAGCGCCAACTGGCACCAAAGTTGGTAAAGGATTTACAAGCCGGCAAGAACATAGCCCTGATCAGCGATGCCGGCACTCCATTAATTTCAGACCCAGGTTATCGCTTGCTTAACCTGGCCACAGCTGCGGGCATAGTATGCAGCCCAGTACCCGGTGCTTGCGCCCTCATCGCGGCTCTGAGTATTTCCGGTTTGCCATCAGACCAGTTCAGTTTTGCCGGGTTCCTGCCAGCCAAAACTGCAGCAAGGAAAAAGTCATTGCAGCAATGCGCGGATAATTTAAGTACCGTAATTTTTTACGAGTCCTCTCACCGTATTCATTCCTGCTTACAAGATATAAATGAGGTGTTAGGTGCAAACAAGCAACTAGTAATTTGCCGCGAACTAACCAAAACCTTCGAAACCAGCATGCACGGCACAGCCGCAGATCTGCTAAGCAGACTAGAAACCGACCCCAACCAACAAAAAGGCGAGTTCGTTATCCTCTTCGGCCCAGTTGTAAAAGCAAGCAACACAGGTACTGTATCACCCGCCACCAAAAAACTATTCACCATACTCTGCGAAGAACTGCCCGCCAGCCGAGCCGCCAAACTAACCGCCAAAATAACCGGCGCCCCCCGAAAATCCATCTTCACCACCAAAAAGGGCCAGAGTAAAGTGCCAGAGTAAAGCCTAGGCAGGGCCTCAAATCATCTGAGAATGTTAATTTACTCTGGCACTTTACTCTGACCCCGGTTACCTACTTGTAAACGTAGTCTGGAAGTCCAAACCTGTAAATCATACGGAACCCAGTCCTGAGCTTATTGTTAAACATATCAGCGCATTGACTGAGAAGCGAATACCAAATCTATATACCGAGAGCCCTGAACAGGCTTTTAAGTGAAATATCAGGTTTTTCTCAGGTTTTCTCAGAACTAAAGTTTTAGATTCCATTAAGCTTGGTTAAGTCTACAATTAGGGTGAGAACTGATGAGAACATTGAATGCCTTGTGCAAGTCGATCTTTGCTTTATTTTCTGCTGTGATTTTACTGGAACAGGTGGCTGCCGCGCCTGTAGATGATTTTGTTATCACGGTGAATACCAGCAATACAGGTCTTACATCATCAACGCAATTTGTTATTCCAACAATCGACACCGGCTACAATTACAATGTTGATTGCAATGACGATGGTATAAATGAAGCAACTGCGCAAACAGGTAACTATATCTGTGATTACGGTATAGGTAATGAGGGTATTTATACCATCAGGATTAAAGATAATACAGGCACTGGTACAGGGTTTCCAAGAATATATTTTAATTATGAATTAGACAGACTAAAAGTCTTATCCATCGAGCAATGGGGCACTAGCAGATGGACTAGTATGAGTCGAGCTTTTTACGGAACCATAAATCTTACTGTGCCGGCACCCGACACGCCTGATCTAACACAGGTTATTTCATTGCGTGAGATGTTCAGGGATGCCCGCGCGGCTAACCCTGATACCAGTGGCTGGGATACCTCAAATATAAGAACCATGTTGGGTATGTTTTCGGACGCAATAGTCGCCACCCCGGATACCAGTAACTGGGATGTATCACTGGTCAGCGATATGAGTTTTATGTTCTTGGGAGCGACTGTTGCTAATCCTGATACCAGTGGCTGGGATACTTCATTGGTAACAAATATGCGCTCCATGTTCCAGCTTGCATTCTCGGCTAACCCTGATACCAGTGGTTGGGATACAGCATCAGTATTCACAATGTTGGATATGTTCTGGGGCGCAAGCAATGCTAACCCTGATACCAGTAACTGGGATGTTTCTGGGGTGCTCAGCATGGGGCGTATGTTTCAAGAGATTACAATTCCAACGCCAGACTATGATGCCATGCTGATTGGGTTTGATAATCAAAATTTACCCGATGGGGTCAATTTTCATGGCGGTAATAGTGTTACCTGTAGTCCAGCTGCCCAGGTAGCCAAGGCTAATATGATTGCCAGCGACAACTGGGATATTACCGATGGTGGTGTGTGTGGGTTGGGCAGTCCTGCCGATGACTTTGTGATTACTATCAAATCGGACAACCCGGGTAGCTCTACACCTGTTGAATTTACTATCCCTACAATCGGGCCTGGCTACTACTACAATGTAGATTGCAATAATGATGGGATCGATGAGGCCACTGCGCAAACGGGAGACTACACCTGTGATTACAGTACGCTGGGTGGGCAGGGTGTTTACACCATAAGAATTAGGGGCATTTCTGGTAACGGTACTGGTTTTCCCAGGATATATTTTAACAACAGCGGCGATAGACTAAAAATATTATCTCTAGACCAATGGGGCAACGGTATTTGGGAGAGTATGGAAAGAGCCTTTTTTGGTGCTTCAAACATGGCTGTTGATGCGACAGATATACCCAATTTCTCGATGGTTACAAGTATGCAACAAATGTTTCATCAGGCCAGCAACGCCAATCCAGATACAACCTGGTGGAATGTATCGGCGGTTACTAATATGTCTATTATGTTCTCTGGTGCCACCTCTGCGAATCCCAATACCCTCCATTGGAACACAGCAGCTGTGACTAATATGCGGGTCATGTTTCAGAACGCGGTCTCTGCCAGTCCGAATACTACCTACTGGAATACCGCAGCTGTAACTAATATGGAGTTTATGTTTGCCGGGGCAATCTCTGCCAACCCGGATACCAGCGGCTGGGATATTTCTGCCGTAACCAATATGAGTAGTATGTTTATTCTCCTCACCCTGCCAATTGTAGATTACAACGAAATGCTAATTGGCTTTGATGCACAGAACCTGCAAAATGGTGTTAACTTTCATGGCGGCAACAGTATTTACTGTGGCACTGTGGCCAAGGCTGCATGGAATAATATGGTATCTGCAGATGGGTGGAGCATCAGCGATGGCGGTGAATGCGCGGCAGCAGACCCCAGTAATGATTTTGTTATTACCATCCAGTCCGATAATTCAGGAGTCTCAGCCCCAACGGCATTCAGTATTCCAACCTCTGGTTCTGGTTACAATTATAATGTGGATTGTAACAATGACGGCAGCAATGAAGCTATCGCACAAACTGGCGCCTATACTTGCGATTACTCCGTGCTGGGTGGAGCTGGCACTTATACTATCAGAATCAAGGATAACACTGGTGTTGGAACTGGCTTTCCTAGAATCCGTTTCAATAACGACGGTGATCGACGTAAACTTCTTTCAATTGATCAATGGGGCACAGGGATATGGACCAGTATGAATAGTGCCTTTTTAGGTGCCACTTCCTTGACCGTTCCTGCAGCCGATGTACCTAATCTCTCGAATGTAACATCACTGTATAGCATGTTCAGGTTAAGCCCCTCGGCTAATCCGGATACCAGCAACTGGGATACCTCGTCGGTAACCGATATGAGCTTTATGTTCAATGGTTCCTCATCCGCCAACCCGGATACCAGCAACTGGGATACTTCCGGTGTTACAACTATGCGCAGCATGTTCCACGGTATCACAGCCAATCCGGATACCAGTAATTGGGATACTTCCAGTGTTACAATTATGACCAGCATGTTTCAGAATGCTACCGCAGCCAATCCGGACACTAGTGGTTGGGATGTTTCTGGGGTTACCAATATGACAAATATGTTCCTCGGTGCAACGCTACCAACAATAGATTATGATGCTATGTTGATTTGGTTTGATAGTCAGGATTTACGGAACTTCGTCAATTTTCACGCTGGTAATAGTAATTATTGTAGTGATGCTGCCCAGGCTGCAAGAGCCAACATAATCACCTACAATTTCTGGACTTTCACAGATAACGGGTTGTGTGGCTCTCCGGCCAGCCCAGGAAGTGCCCCGGATCTCACAGGAGCCTCCGATACAGGTATATCAAACAGCGATAACCTTAGTGCCGATAATACGCCTGATTTTGTGGTGGAATGTTCAGGTGCTGGCAATACCCTTACTTTGTATTCAGACAAGCCCGCTGCCAACACTGTAATTGGAGCTTACTTGTGTACAACCACGGGTCTGGAAACCGCCCAGGTAACCAATGCCCTGCCTGATAACATTCACAATGTTAGTTACACTACTGACAATGGGGTTAACGAGTCTGGCGAGTCCCCAATATTAGCAGTCACTATTGACACTTTACCCCCGGTGGGGCCGGGCTTTATTGGCAGCCCTGCCGGACCGACTAACAATATCAATGCGGACATTATCGGCACCTGTGGCTCAGATGCATCAGGAGCAGAAGTAACTACCTCTCCCGGCAACGGTTTCGCCGGGCTATACAATGTAACAATTTCCCTGGATATCAATGGCGACTTTGTTATCGCTAGCCCGCTTTGGGAGGAAGGCTCCTTTAGCCTGCAATTGGATTGTGTTGATGCTGCCGGTAACGGCCCGGTATCATTTGGGCCATTTGGTCCAGTGTTGATAGATGTTTCACCACCCTCCACACCCGTATGCACGACTACCCCGAATCCAGCATCAGTGGGTGATGTTGTTACTACAACATGTAATGGCGTAGAAGAAACTACCGTGCTAACCATTCCCAATATGGCCTGTTTGCCAACTCCAGCTAATGCAACCGGTATAGTTAATTGTACTGGTACAGCGGGGCCTGGTAATGGAGAAATAGATGTTGAGAATGATACGGTTACGGTGACCGATCTGGCTGGCAACAGCAACACCGATGAAACTACAGGCCTGGTATTTACCGGTGGCCTAATATTTGCTGATAGCTTTGAGTAGGAATCGCCCGGGTCAGTGATGGCGGAACCCCATTAATTTCAGATCCAGGCTATCGCTTAGTTAACTTGGCCACGGCAGCAGGGTAACTTGCCGCCCGGTGCCCTGATCGCTGCATTGAGCGTTTCCGGCTTACTATCCGACCAGTTTAGTTTTGCTGGCTTCCTGTCACATAAAACCGCAGCGCATAAAAAGTCAGTAGAACAATACTTGGAAAATCTAAATACAGTAATTTTTTACGAGTCCTCACACCGTATCCATTCCTGCTTGCAGGATATCAATGAGGTTTTAGGCGCTAACAGAAAACTTGGGATCTGCCGAGAGCTAACAAAAACCTTTGAAACCAGCCAACACTGAAACCATATCAGCCGCCACCAAAGAACTATTCACCCTACTCTGACCCTCCTTAGAAAAAGATTGCAACTATTGGTGAAATAGTTAATCCTACTTGTGGGCGTCGGCCAGGCAATCGCTGGTCGCAAGGAAAGTCCGGGCTCCATAGGGCAGGGTGCCAGGTAACTCCTGGCATATGATGTACCTGTCCTCTAAAAACCACAGATAAGGTGGCTGAAATGAGCATACGCAAGGGCGCCTTATACGATTCATTTCAGCCTGATTATCAAGGCTGGTTTTCAAAGTGTGCTTTGATGTAACCATTCAACAGGCGAATACCAAAGGAAGTGGAACCCTTTGAGGCTTTAATTGGGCTGACTTTATCGTTATAGGCGACACCGGCAATGTCTAAATGAACCCATGGCGTGGTTTCACGCACGAATGTGGCAAGGAAGGCAGCGCCCGCACTAGCACCTGGCGCATCCGGGCCTGAATTCATCACATCAGCAAAATTAGCTTCAATGGCTTTGAAGTGCTTGTCATTTAAAGGCAGTTGCCAAACCTGGTCGCCGGTTATTTTTCCCATCTGAAAAAATTGAGCAGCCAACTCATCATGGCGTGAAAACATGGCAGCGTAGTCTTTACCTAGGGCGCGACTGGCTGAGCCGGTTAAAGTGGCTATGTTAACCAATAAGGCCGGGTTGTA
>CAZEFU010000117.1:0-6145 GCA_964511515.1 uncultured Wenzhouxiangellaceae bacterium | reverse complement strand
TTTGAATGTGCCTCAAAATGAAGCGCTGAAATGTCTACGTTTTGGGGGAAGTCCAAATTTTGACTTAGAAAATCAACCTCGCCTCAGAGATAGAATCGAGCTCATTCAAAGCTGCAATGATTTCATCGCAGGCTTTTACTCGCCAGTCATTGGCAAGTCTTAGGCGGGTACTAGCGCGTTGGTTACGGTAATTTATTATCACCTCAGCTTTCCCCTTACGATACGGTGCAAAACTATTTTGGAGCTCGTACACCAGGTTATTGACCGGCCCCTGAACAGTAATACTGATTGCTTTTGCATAGTGACTACGAGCTTCTTGCAAGCTCAGTACACGGTTAGCTACCATCCGGTAGCCGCCGCTAAAACTGTCGGCTTTAACCGGGCCTTCAATAATCACGATTTCATCTTTTATCAGGCGGTCGGCATATAAGGTCCAGCTTTCATCAAATAAGGCAATTTCGATTTTACCAGTGCCATCATCAATTCCAACAAATGCCCGATTACCCCGCTTGCGGATACCTAGTACTAAGCCACAAAGCACCATCTCTACACCTCGTTGGCGATGGTTGTTGCCATCGGTAGGTGCATCCGGGACACTCTTTTTCAATTCACCTAGTTGGCAGCTGGTGAACTTTGCCAGATCTTCACGCCAGCGATCTAGTGGATGACCGCTAAGGTAAATACCCAGGGTTTCGCGCTCACCGCGTAGTCTCAAGTCTTCAGGCCACTCAGGAATATCATCTGTTTGTGAGTCACTGCTGCCACTATTGTCATTGCTATTGGCAACTACATTCCCAAACATATCTACCTGTCCGGATTCTCGGTTCTGTTGATTTTGCTCTGCGGCCTGCATGGCAGCAGGCATCAGAACTTGCATGCGTGCGCGGTTTTGATCAGTATCAAGGCTATCTAATGCACCAGAGCGAATTAGAATCTCCATAACTCGTTTATTCACTCGGCTAAGATCCAGGCGTTGACAAAAATCGCTGAGATCTGAGAACTCTCCATTAGCCTTGCGCTCATTTACGAGTGCTTCAACTACGGCTTGCCCCACGCCCTTGATTGCCCCAAGCCCATAGCGAATAGTATCGGCAGAAATTGCCCTAAAGTGCCATATAGAATGGTTAACATCAGGTGGTTCGATATTTAATTTGCTGCGTTTGCAGTCTTCAATTAAGCCTGCAATTTTATCGGTATTATCCATATCAGCCGACATAGTTGCGGCCAGGAATTCGGCAGGGTAGTGTGCTTTTAACCAAGCAGTTTGATAAGCAATTAGCGCATAAGCGGCAGAATGCGATTTATTAAAACCATAACCGGCAAAGGTTTCCATTTGGTCAAAAATAAAGTTAGCTTTGTTTTCGCTTAAATCGCGCTTGGTTGCGCCTTCAACAAAAACCAACCTTTGCTTGGCCATTTCTTCGGGTTTTTTCTTGCCCATGGCGCGGCGTAGAATATCGGCAGCGCCGAGTGAGTAACCCGCCAATACCTGAGCGATTTGCATTACCTGCTCTTGGTACAAGATAACCCCGTGAGTGGGCGCTAAAATTGCACGAATACGCGGGTCAGGGAAGGTGGTTTCAGCACGCCCATGTTTACGCTCTACATAATCACCAACCATGCCCGATTCCAACGGGCCAGGGCGAAATAGGGCAACCAAGGCAATAATATCTTCAAAGCAATCTGGTTGCAGGCGTCTTATCAGGTCTTTCATGCCGGGTGATTCCAGCTGAAATACCGCGGTGGTGTCATGTGCCTGCAAGAGTTTGAAGGTTTTAGGGTCATCCAGAGGCAAGTCTTCAATTGAAACCTGCTCAGCTTCTGGCAAGCTGATATTCAAGGCCTTCACAGCCCAATCAATAATAGTAAGTGTACGCAGACCGAGGAAATCAAATTTCACCAAGCCAATGGATTCAACATCGTCTTTATCGAACTGGGTAACAATGCTTTCGCCATCTGATTCACAGTACAGCGGGGTAAAATCAGTTAATGCAGAAGGCGCTATTACTACCCCACCAGCATGTTTGCCGGCATTTCTGGTCAGCCCTTCCAGCGACATAGCCAGATCTAGAATGCTGCGGGTATCTTCTTCAGTCTCATAGCGTTGGCGTAATTGTGGTTCTTCCTTTAGCGCCCCTTCCAGAGTAATGCCTAAAGTCATGGGAATAAGTTTGGCAATGGAATCAACGAAACCATAACCTTGTCCCAGCACACGCCCACAATCGCGAACTACCGCTTTCGCTGCCATAGTGCCGAAGGTGATGATTTGCGATACTTGATCCCGGCCATAGGTTTTAGCCACATAATCTATTACCCGGTCGCGCTGATCCATACAGAAATCAATATCGAAATCTGGCATTGAGAGGCGTTCTGGATTTAAAAATCGTTCAAATAACAGTTCATATTTAAGCGGGTCAAGATCGGTAATATCAAGCGCCCAGGCAACTACAGAACCTGCACCTGAGCCACGTCCAGGGCCAACAGGAATTTGATTGCTTTTTGCCCAGTGGATGAAATCGGCAACAATCAGAAAATAACCTGGAAAGCCCATCTGCTCGATTACATCTAGTTCTACTTGCAGGCGTTCAAAATAATCGGCCTCAGTAATGCCCTCAGCCAGGCCGTGCCGTTCAAGTCGGACAGTTAAACCTTTAGCGGCAACATTAGCCAGAAACTCAGATTCGGTCTCACCTGCTGGCACAGGAAAGGCTGGCAGCACATAATTATCAAACTCCATCTTCAGATTACAGCGGCGGGCAATCTCAACGCTGTTCGCTATAGCTTCTGGAATATCTTTGAATAGCAGCCGCATGGCATCTGGGCTTTTAAGATACTGCTGCTCAGTATAGCGGCTTTGCCTACGGGGATCACCCAACTGGTCGCCATCGTGAATACAAACCCGCGCTTCATGGGCACGAAATTGCTCAGCCTGTAAAAAGCGCACATCATTGCTCGCCACCACTGGGCAAGCCAGTCTTGATGCTAGCGCAATGGCTGGCTGATTGTAGCGTTCATCATCGGCTTGTGATGTGCGCTGAATTTCCACATAAAACCGCTGCGGGAATTGTTCCATCCAATCGGCCAGCAAAGCCTCGGCTTTATTTGGATGAGCATTCAATAAGGCCTGGCCAACATCTCCTTCACGACCTGCAGAAAGAGCAATTAAGCCATCTGTATTG
This sequence comes from uncultured Wenzhouxiangellaceae bacterium, assembly GCA_964511515.1. Classification (GTDB taxonomy): domain Bacteria; phylum Pseudomonadota; class Gammaproteobacteria; order Xanthomonadales; family SZUA-36; genus SZUA-51. The sequence continues at coordinate 2,966 of CAZEFU010000117.1, read as the reverse complement.
CCTTTAATCCAGTGGCGCTTAAGCATGGCTGAATCGCGATTCTGGCCTTCCTGCCAGGCGCGAGAAATAAGTTGGCAGAGATTCAAATAACCGCTGCGATCTTGGCACAGTAAGATCAAACGGTGAGGTTTGCTAATATCTTCGGGGTTTTCAACCAGCAGATCGGCACCAATAATCGGTTTGATTCCTGCCTTTTCAGCAGCTTTGTAAAACTTCACCAGACCAAATAAATTACATTGGTCAGTAATCGCCACTGCAGGCATCCCCAGTTCAGCAGCCCGTGCGACCAGCTTGGTGGGCTTGACCATGCCATCAACAATGGAGAACTCGCTATGCAGGTGCAAATGGATAAAAGAACTGGTCACGATTAGGGTTTTGTCCGGATGAAAATCAGAAGGTAATTATTACAGAAAACAGGGGGGGGAAGTAGTGAATTCTCACAAGCGATAATATAAGTTGGCAACTAAAAGCTTGACGGATATATCGAGAGGCAGGGTAATACCAGTCTCTATTTCAGGTATATTCTGATGTTGGCCAATCTTTCCAATAGATTTTTCGAAGTGGATTGTGTAGCATGAGCATCCGAGATACGAGTAGACCTAGTAATCTTCTGGTGAGGATATGAAAAAACTTAAACAATATTTTTGGGTTCTATTTCTGTGTTTGTATGGTTTTGCGGCTCAAGCCTTGCCAACAAAGGACTATTTTCCAAACGATGCTCCTTTTTCGGTCGATATACCGCAGCCTGAGGCTTTTCTAGGTTATGGGATTGGTGACTGGCATATCTCTCCCGATGCCTTAACCGGATATATGGCTGTATTAGCGGCCAAGAGTCCACGTGTTTCCATGGAAACCATCGGTTATTCCCACGAGCGCAAGGCCATCAGCCATGTTTATATATCTTCACCTGAAAATATCGCCAATTTGGGTGCGGTTTTAGAAAAACATCAAAATGCCAAGTCTGCTGAGGCGGATATTTTGGTTATAAACCTATCCTATAGCGTTCACGGCAACGAAGCTTCTGGAGCAAATGCAGCACCTCTGACGGCTTATTATTTGGCTGCGTCTGAGGAAAGTTGGGTAAAGAAGTTCCTGCAAAACACTGTAGTGATTATAGAGCCCGTGCAAAACCCAGACGGGTTGGCTCGTTTCGCGGCCTGGGCCAACCAGCACAAAGGCCTTACAGCGAATTATGATAGCGCCAATCGGGATCATCACGAGCCTTGGCCCTCTGGGCGTACCAATCATTACTGGTTTGACCTAAATCGGGACTGGATATTCACTGTTCACCCAGAATCTCGCGCTCGCATTAAGGCCTATCAAAAATGGCGGCCTCATATTTTGGGCGATTACCACGAAATGGGTGGCGATAAGCGAAGCTATTTTTTCCAACCTGGACACCCCAAGCGCACCCATCCTTTAACCAGCGAAGCCAATCAGAGCATTACGCTAGAACTGGCTAAATTTCACGCCGCGGCTCTAGATACCCAATCCCAACCTTATTATACGGAAGAACGGTTTGATGACTTTTACTACGGTAAAGGTTCAGCCTATCCTGATGCCTCTGGTAATATTGGCCTGTTGTTCGAGCAAAGCTCAGTGCGCGGTAATTTCCGCAATCTTGGCGGCGAGAAAATGCAGTTTTCAGATGCCGTTGGCAACCAATTGATCACATCAATTTCCTTATTGCGCGGTGCTGCTGCGGGTCGCGCGAATATTTTAGACTATCGGTTTAAGAATGCGACTGAGCAGGCAGCAAAGGCGCGTGCAAACCCAGTCAAAGCTTATGTATTTTCTGATGATGGAGATCCGATGCGGGCACGAAAACTACTTGATGTTTTTAGCCTGCATAAAATACCCGTATACCCACTAACTAAAAATATTATTGCGGCGAAGCAAACATTCCAGAAAAACAGAGCGTGGGTAGTAAAACTCAACAGTCCACAATACGCCCTCATTGAGTCTTTGTTCGAGATCCGTACCAGTTTTGAAGATAATGTGTTTTATGATGTCTCCACCTGGAATTTACCTCTTGCTCTTGGTCTGCCCTATGCGCCACTTAATAAGTTGACGGGTGTAGATACTAAAGCGCTTAGATCTTTGCCTGTAGTAATACCAAAAACTTGGGGTAACAAACTACCCGTTGCTTATGCATTTGAATGGAACCAGTTCCGCGCCCCACATCTATTGCAAGCCTTATTGGCGGCAGAGTTACACCCAAAGCTTTCAGTTAAGCCGTTTTCATCGGGCACGCAAACTGCGAATATTCGCGAATTTGCAGCCGGCACAGTTGTGTTTCAGCCACGAACTCAAGCGGACCACATCAAGCTTGCAGCTGTTCTACAAACCCACCCAGGAGTTAGTGTTTACGGACTAACCAGCAGCTTAACGCCTACAGGCCCAGACTTGGGCTCTCGCGAGATGAAAGTGCTAAAGGCAGTCAAGCCAGCACTGTTGCTTGGCGCGGGCGTACGGGTAACTGACGCAGGCGCTCTTCGCTACGCTGTGGATAACCGCTTTGGTGTACCACTCACTATGCTCGACCTGGATAAGTTAGGAGCTATAGACCTGACCCGGTACACGCATGTTTTATTAGCCAATGGTAATTATAAGGCATGGAAGAAAGCACCTGAAATTCTTGAGCCTTGGGTAAAATCAGGCGGTATAATCATCGCCCAAAACGATGCGGCAAAATGGCTTGAAGCCAATATCATTTTTGCAGATACAGAAAAAGATGAAAATAGTGAAGAAACGGAAAATCTTGCGTCTTTGACTAGACGCGCCTATCAAGATTATGAGCAAGACTCAGGGCAGCGCAAGATTTCTGGTGCTATTCTCCGTGCCAATGCTGACCTGAGCCACCCGCTAACCTTCGGTTATAACCGCGCCAATATTCCAGTGTTTTATAATGCTAAAGAAACACTTCTCGAACCACCCGTCTCTTACGACACACCCTTGGTATTTTC
>CAZEFU010000116.1:0-6237 GCA_964511515.1 uncultured Wenzhouxiangellaceae bacterium | reverse complement strand
CGGTTGTGGCCCTGGTGCTATGACAGGCCCAATGAAAGGTGCAACTATTTCGCACGGTAAGCAAAGGCTTGCTCCAGGGCGTTATATCGGCATAACTGAGCCTGGTATTATCGCTGCTGAAAGCCCAAACCCTACCGTAAATGAACTGGTGATAATGCCCGACATAGAAAAGCGCTTAGAAGCATTCGTACGCCTTGGACATGGCATTGTTGTATTTCCGGGTGGTGTTGGTACGGCTGAAGAAATATTGTATATGCTGGGCATATTAATGCACCCTAATAATGCCGGATTAAAATACCCATTAGTGTTCTCAGGGCCGGCATCAGCGGCAGATTATTTCAAGCAAATTGATGAGTTTATTGTTAGCGCCTTAGGCGAGGATACTCGTCAGTATTATCAGATCATCATTGATGACCCAAGAGCTACTGCGAAAGCTATGTACTCAGGGATTGAGGAAGTGAAATCATTCCGTAGAGAATCTGGTGATGCATACTACTTTAATTGGGGCTTATATATTGATAACGACTTTCAGAAGCCGTTTATCGCCAGCCACAAGAATATGGCAGAATTAAACCTGCACACAGACCAACCCGCGCATATATTAGCCGCTAACCTGCGCAAAGCTTTCTCTGGCATTGTGGCCGGTAATGTTAAGCCAATTGGGATTGCTGCAATACGCGCGCATGGTAAATTTGAGATTCGTGGTGAGAAGCAGTTGATGGAAAAACTGGATAAATTATTGCAGGCTTTCGTTGATCAGGATCGAATGAAGATACCTGGGGATAGTGTTTACAAGCCGTGTTACAAAGTCATCTCCAGCTGATAAATCTCAGGCTCGATCTTTCTCAGTATCCCGTCTTTCCCGAGTAGGCGGGGGAATCCACTTTCTTGGTGTTTCCGATATGGCCCCCGAAAAACACAGTCCTTCTACCAAAGTGGGGCAGGTGAAATTGGCGTGTTCTCGGTAAAAAGAACTCACCAATAGGAAAGTGAGCCGAATAAGCGAGCGCAGAATCAGTCTAAAACTTACAACTACTCAGAATTTATAGCTTTGGAGCGTATATATTTACGCACAGCAGAAATAGGAATCCCGCGCGTATAAACCAATGTTTCGCCTTCATCGACCATTATATTAAGGTTGACCAGTTCTGCTCTTTCCGGGCGATTTAGCTCAGTGGCATCAATGCGGCTGCCAGCATCCAGGAACTGATATTCTTGGATCAAATCAGACATTGCGGCAGGTAAAATGATGTTGTTAGTTGGCATGCGTAGAATGTATTGATTATCGCTGCTTACAGATACATGTAAATAACACACTGGAGTAAGTCCTTTAAACATAATACCTTCAGTATGTTTAAGAAAAACCAAAAAGCGATTCCCTTCTTGCCATAGGTCTGTATCTGGAAAGTAACAATGATCTCCCTTTACGCCTTCATCATAGACCACAATGGTATCGGTCTCTTGGTCTCCCTTATAAATAAAAATCGAGTGTAGCCAAGCTTCACCACCACTTGGAAAACCACGAATATACTTATAACGGGTGTCATCTAGTTGGGCAATAGCAACAAAGTCTGCTGCAGCGATTAATGAATCGAGGTTTGGTTTCTCAACTTCAGGTGGATCTTCAGCAAGCAGTGCGCTACTTAATAATAGCAACGCTACCAATGGGGTGTAATGCTTGGTTTTTCGGTATATAAAACTCTTCATCGTGCAAGGATACCGATTTCACTAATCGTAGTCACTACAATTTTTCCTAATAGCCGTAAATTCGAACAAGTTTTGTGCTTGCTTGCCTCTTTTCTGCTAGTCTAATAGCGGTTTTATATTTTGTTTTCGACCTGATGATGAAAATCAGGCCAAACCTATATCCGAAAAGGACTAAAACATGAATAAGTTATGTAAATTAATCTTGCTTGGGGCTCTTAGCACCGCAGCATTCAATACGGCATATGCTGAGTCTAAAGAGGCAGAGTTTACAGCGAAAGATGCCAAGGCCTTTATTGATGCTGCAGAAACAAGCCTGGATCAGCTATTAATCGAAATTAGTCAGGCCGAATGGGTCTATCAAAACTTTATCACTCAAGATACCGAAGCATTATCTGCCAGAGCCAGCGAAAAGTTAACTGGTGAAATGGTGCGCCTGGCAAATTCAGCAGCGCGCTTTAATGACCTTGATCTTGATTACGATACCAGACGTAAATTAAACAAGTTACGTCAAGGCTTGGTATTACCATCTCCAAACAATGCTGAAAAGAACGCAGAATTAGCGGCTATAACCACTCGAATGGGTGGAATGTATGGAAAAGGCAAATATTGCCCCGAAGGCGGTGAGTGCAAAGACTTAGGCGCCTTGTCTAAAACTATTGCTGAATCTAGAGATGCAGGCGAGCTGCTAGAGGCCTGGGAAGGCTGGCGCACTATATCTCCACCAATGCGCGATTTATACGCTCGCCAAATTGAATTAACCAACGAAGGCGCAGGTGAGTTAGGTTATGCAGACCTAGGGCAAATGTGGCGTTCTGGTTATGATATGGAGCCAGATGCCTTTGCAGGTGAGCTAGATCGCCTCTGGGGGCAAGTAAAACCTCTGTATGACGCACTACATTGCCATGTGCGGGCAAAATTAGGGGATGAGTATGGTACAGATGTGGTGCCACAAAATGGTCCTATACCAGCGCATTTGCTGGGAAACATGTGGGCTCAGAGTTGGGAGAATATATATGATCTGGTTGCCCCTGAAGGCGATTTGGCATCGATTGACCTAACTGCCTTGCTTGCAGCGAATGATTATGACGAAATTGGTATGGTAAAAACAGGTGAGGCTTTCTTTAGTTCTCTGGGTTTTGCACCATTACCGGATACATTCTGGGAGCGCTCATTATTTGTTAAGCCAGAAGACCGTGAAGTGGTTTGCCATGCCTCAGCCTGGGATCTGGATGAGAAAGACGATATTCGTATCAAAATGTGTATCAAGGTAGATGGCGAAGACTTTAATACAGTTCATCATGAGTTGGGTCACAACTATTACCAACGCGCCTATAAGAACCAACCAACCCTGTATCGTGGATCAGCCAATGACGGCTTTCATGAGGCAGTAGGGGACACCATTTCTCTTTCAATTACTCCAGCATACTTAAAGCAAATTGAACTGCTAGATAAAATCCCTCCAGCATCAGGAGACCTTGGTCTACTAATGCAAAAAGCTCTGGAAAAGATAGCGTTTTTACCATTTAGCTTAATGATGGACCAATGGCGCTGGCAGGTATTTGCAGGTAAAGCCGGACCAGATGGCTATAATGATCTATGGTGGAAGCTGCGGGAAAACTATCAGGGAGTAGCCGCCCCAGGTGAGCGCCCAGAGAATGCCTTTGACCCAGGTGCTAAATATCATATACCTGGCAATACCCCATATACGAGATACTTCCTGGCGCACATATTGCAATTTCAATTCCACCGTTCCTTATGCGATCTAGCTGGTGATACAGGTCCTATCAACCGTTGTTCAATTTACAACAACAAAGAAGTAGGAGATAAGTTAAACGCCATGCTTGAAATGGGTTCCTCACGCCCATGGCCAGAAGCACTAGATGCCTTAACTGGTAAGTCTGAAATGGATGCAACTGCAATTTTAGATTACTTTGCACCATTAAAGGTTTGGCTGGATGAGCAAAACAAAGAGCGTTCTTGTGGCTGGTAAAATAACTTAACGAAGAAATGCCCCTAAGTAGGGGTATTTTTTTTGTCTGAGAAATGGTTAAATTACATAACTAATCTGAACAAACAGTCTAAAGTAGTACATATATAACAAATGTATTAATCAACTCCAGTCTCGCAAGTACTTGCAAGAACTACATATATTGAGTTTTTATGATTTGCTAATTGTGTGTATTTTCAGTATCCTTCGCACCGAGATAACAAAAATTTAACTTGAACAAACACTATCCTGAATTTATATCAATAATTTGTAATCGAGGGAAATCATGAGCTTATACAAATCATCCATAAACCCATTTATTATTATTGCAATGCTTGGTCTTGCAATAACCCCTGTTTCGGCACAAGAAGATGAACCTTCTCTGGAGTTGGATGAGTTAACAGTCACAGCCCAGAAGCGCGAAGAGGCTGCGATTGATGTTCCTGTTTCTCTAGTAGTTGTTTCTGCTGAGTTTCTGCAGGATGCCAGTATAGAAAAAGTTGAAGACTTACAGTTTTATGTTCCTAACCTTACAACTACCGAATCTGGTATTAGTACCCAAGTATATATTCGTGGTATTGGTACTGGTAATAATCAGGCTTTCGAGCAGTCTGTTGGACAATATGTAGATGATGTCTATTATGGTCGCCAACAATTGATTAGGGCACCGTTTTTTGATTTGGAACGAGTTGAGGTATTGCGCGGCCCACAGAACATCCTGTTTGGTAAAAACAGCATTGCAGGTGCGATTAGTTATGTAACGGCCCGTCCAACCCAAGATTTTAACGCCGAAGTTGGAGTTGAGTATGTTCCCGACTTTGGTCGACTGGAAACCACAGCTATGATTTCTGGTGGGCTAAGCGATACCTTCTCGGCACGTATAGCACTTCGCGCCATGAGTGAGGACGGTTATATAAGGAATACATTCTTAAATTCAGATGAGCCAGACCGGAGCGATTTTGCCTATCGTGCCAGCTTTAATTGGACTCCAACCGAAAACTGGGATTTCCTGTTAAAAGTTGAAAGCAATAGCTATGATGCCAAAGGTCGTCAAATTGAGATAATTCAAGATGATGTCTCCCTTACTGGAGCCCCGATACCTGGGGTTACCTACGGACAGATTCTTGGAATACTTGGCCACCCAGGCGGTATTACAGAAGACATGCTGAATTTCAAACGCCAACGTGACGACCTTGAGTTTAGTGATACAGAGTTGGATAATTTCACTCTGGTTTCAAACTATTCCTGGGGAGACTACACACTGACCTCCGTTACTTCTAAAGTACAGTATGAGTTTGAAGAGCAGTGTGACTGCGATTATGTAGCAGCACCTGTATTTAATGTGCGCCTAGCTGAAGATTATGACCAATTTAGTCAAGAGTTCCGGATTACCTCACCGCAGAATGGCGTTTTCGACTGGATTGGTGGTCTTTTCTACCAAAGCAGTGAGCAGGTATTTCAGGATGACATAATGGTTCCTTCATCCAGTATTTTGGGGCTTCTTTCAGGTGGTGCATTACAGCCTATTCTCAATACTTCGGCTACTCGTGACTATGTAAATGACACAGATATCTGGGCAGCATTTTTGCAGGGAACATTCCACTTTGGAGAGTTTCGCCTAACCGCCGGTGGTCGTTTTACTTCTGAAGACAAGAAAGCCAGTAGAGTTATAAATGTACTTGATCTAGCTACCGAGAATATTACCACAAACCCTGTAGCACCTATTTTGTACACTGCAGTGTTTGGTATTCAAAACGAGCAGTATCTCGGTCACAGCCTGAATGGCAAACGTAGTGAAACTTCATTCACTCCTCAAGTCAGACTGGAATACGATTTGAGCAATGAGTCTATCTTGTATGGTTCTTGGACCACCGGGTTCAAATCAGGCGGCTTTGATGTTCGTGGTAACAATATGAATTCATGGGAATTTGAAAATGAAGAATCCACTTCTTATGAAATTGGTTATAAAACCCGTTTTGCAGAAGGCCGAGGCGATATCAGTATTGCTTTTTACTTCACAGATTATGATAACCTTCAGATCAGTCAGTTTGATGGATCGCTAGGCTTCAATGTAGGTAATGCAAGAAAAACTCGGGTTCAGGGTTTTGAGTTGGACGGCCGTTATCGCCTTACTGAAAATCTCACACTTGCCTATGCTGGTGCATATTTGGATCATGAATTTAAAGATTTCACCAATGGTAACTGCTATAACCGGCAAACACCTGACGGCGACTTAGGCCCAGCGGGTAACCAGTTGTGTGATTACACTGGGCAAAGTGGACAATATACCCCTAAGTTTTCAGGTAATGTTGGCTTAGATTACGTGCAGCCGATTAATTGGTTAGATAACTTCAATTTCCGCGGTGCAATTAACTTTGGCTATACATCTAGCCAAAATGTTCACCCTAACCTTGATCCAATGTATGAAATTGATGCCTACACAATGGTTGATATGCGTCTGGCAGTTGAAGGATTGCACTGGAGCGTAGCTCTGTTCGGTAGAAACATGTTGGATGAGAAAATAGTAACCTACGCTGGTAATG
>CAZEFU010000115.1:0-6262 GCA_964511515.1 uncultured Wenzhouxiangellaceae bacterium | reverse complement strand
GGTGGTATTAATTGGGGTGTTTGTTGGTTATGTGGTCAGTAATCAGAAACATTCAACTGGAAATTCTAAAAGTGTACAGCGGCATATTTTGCCGATAATTTTAGTTACAAGCATGCTAATCCAATCTTTCTTATTATATTTTTTATCCAAAGAACTACCAATATTGATGCAGAGAAATGCGGAATATTCCGCGCATTTTAAGCGGGAGCAAACTCCTGGCTTCTGGCAAGAAGGCCGTGTTTGTCGTTTTTCACAGCTTCAAACAAGGTATGTTAATGATTTTTGAAAACTGACAAATTTTGTCAATTTACGACCACCACGGTCATTCGTGGATTTTGCTAGTTGTTCATGCATATAATATATCTTTGTAAATACAATGGATTAACTTTATTTGCGCCAATGGCATGGTAATTGCATTTAACTTAGTAGCTAAAGGGAAGTTTAGCTGAATGGACTTGATAAAAGACCCAAAGGGAATTTGATAATCAAGTGATATTACAGCTAGATGGAGCAGCGTTTAGAAAGCGTAAAACAGCTAAAAGGATTTAGATATACGGGAGTTGAAGTACTTGGGGAGCGGCGTAAGCCGTGCGGCGTGGTAAAATAATTACCACGTCGTACTTTCGATTTTTTAACTAATCTAGTATGGTTATAGTAGTGTTGCCGATGATGAGTAGCACCAACAACTAGATACAAATGCCCTGGAGGGACATGTAATGAACTTAAATATAAAAGAAATTAAACGTAAGCAATCTGGTTTTACCTTGATCGAACTGATGATCGTTATTGCGATTATCGCAATCTTGATGGCTTTGGCTATACCTGCCTATCAGGATTACACTATTCGTACTAAGAATTCCGAGGCTGTATCAGTAAGTGGTGCTGCAAAACTTGCCGTAGCTGAAACTTGCCAATCCACTGGGAATATCGCTAATAACGGATTTAACTTTTCTTCATCCAAATATGTCACCAGTGTAGCTGTTGGCGGAAGCTGTACCGCACCAACAGTTACATCAATCTCTGCAAATACCGGCGGTAATGCTGTAACCTTCACCTTCACTGGAACCTATGCTACTGGTGCTGGCCGCATCGACTGGGGCTGTAATGCCACAGGCGGTACTGTATCTCAGTATCCTGCTGAATGTCGCTAAAATAGTAGATGCTATAAGTGTGTATAAAGCCCCTGCTTCGGCAGGGGCTTTTTATTGGCAAATCGGTTATTTACCGATAAAATGCATTGTAATACATTAAATTGTAAATTCCAGTTATACTTAGACTGGGATAATAACTAACCAGTTGCCTTATAAAGGCATGGAATAAACTGGTAGGGGTTACGGGATATGAACACTGAAGCTAAAACTACAGTACGCCTAAATGGCCTGGCACGGCGCTTGGTCGATGAGTCTGTGCTCGATGCTGCAGATGCGACCGAGCTCACTCAGGCGGCTAATGATCAGCGCACAACTCTGCTTTCACTGTTAATCAAAGATGACTCAATTCCGTCCGATATTCTGGCATTTGCTGCAGCCAGTGAGTTTGGTATTCCTCTGGTTGATATACAGGCGATTGATCTTACCGATGCCCCGTTTGATTTGGTTAATGAATCATTAATCAATAGACATAAAATATTACCTATTTTCACCCGCGATAAAACTCTGTTTATAGCCACAGCAGACCCAACTAACCAATTGGCTTTAGATGAGGTCTCCTTTAATTCAGGGCTCACAGTTGAGCCGATTATTGTTACTGCCGATTCATTAACTGTAGCAATAGAAAAAGCTAGTGCATCGCAAAGTACCAGTTTTGATGATTTTGGTGATGAAGATAGCGATGTTCTTGATGGGCTTGAGGCTGAGGCTGCCACTCAGGAAAAAGCTGCGAGCGACACCGATAGCGCTGCTGATGAAGCCCCGGTTGTTCGTTTTGTAAATAAAATCTTGCTTGATGGAATTCGCAAAGGTGCATCCGATATCCATTTTGAGCCGTATGAGAATAGCTACCGTGTTCGCTATCGTCTTGATGGCGTTTTGACCAACGTAGCAGCACCACCAACGGTAATGTCGCGCAGAATAGCATCACGCATTAAAGTAATGGCAGAGCTTGATATTGCAGAACGCCGTACTCCACAAGATGGCCGCCTGAAGCTGGCGATCTCTAAAAAGAAAGCTATCGATTTCCGGGTTAGCACACTGCCTACTTTATTTGGCGAGAAAATTGTTCTGCGTATTTTGGATTCATCCGTAACCAAAATGGGTATTGATGTGCTTGGCTTTGAGCCAGACCAGCGAGATGACTTTTTAGAGGCAGTTAAAAAACCTTACGGTATGGTGCTGGTAACTGGTCCAACAGGTAGTGGTAAAACTGTTAGCTTGTACACAGCCCTAAATATTCTTAATGATGAAGGTCGAAATATCTCCACTGTTGAAGATCCGGTTGAAATTCGTGTACATGGAATTAACCAGGTACAGCAAAATACAAAACAGGGCTTAACTTTCGCAACCGCATTGCGTTCATTCTTGCGTCAAGATCCAGATGTGATAATGGTAGGCGAAATCCGTGACCTTGAAACCACAGATATAGCCATTAAAGCTGCACAAACAGGCCATCTAGTATTATCAACCCTGCACACCAATGATGCCTCTGAATCAATTACTCGCCTTTCGCAAATGGGAGTCGCAGCATTCAATATTATTTCAGCTGTAAACCTGGTTATGGCACAGCGATTAGTGCGGGTATTGCATAAGTGCAAAAAAGCTGATGATATTCCACCTGAAGCTTTGCTGGAATTAGGCTATAGTGAAGAGGAGGTCGAGAGTGGTTTAACCCTCTTTTCTGCCACTGGTTGCAATGGATGCAACCTGGGGTATAAAGGCAGAAGTGGTATATTTGAAGTAATGCCAATAACTCTTGAATTAAAAGATATAATTTTAAAGGGCGGCAACGCTCTGGAAATTGCCGTACAGGCTCGCAGCGAAGGGATTATCGATCTGCGCCGTGCTGCTCTTAATAAGGTCAAAACCGGGTTCACCGACCTAACAGAAATGAACCGTGTAACGAAGGACTGATTACTATGGCGACAAAAATAACAGATTTAGGCACTTATCTCTGGGAAGGCAGAGATAAGCGAGGGAAAAAGCTAAAAGGTGAGCAAACGGGCAGAAACCAAAACCTGATTCGTGCCGACCTGCGGCGCCAGGGCATAACTCCCACCAGAGTAAGGCGCAAACCCAAGCCATTGTTTGGCGGTGCAGGGCACCGTATTACACCGAAAGATATCGCCGTATTTTCTCGTCAGCTAGCAACTATGCTTAAATCAGGTGTGCCACTTGTAGGGTCATTGGACATCATAAGTGGTGGCTCATCAAACCCAAGAATGAATAAGCTGATTACCAGTATTCGCCACGATATCGAAAGCGGCTCTACGCTAGCTGAAGCATTGGGCAAACACCCAGTACAGTTTGATGAGCTCTATCAGAACTTGATCAATGCCGGTGAGTCTGCTGGTGTGCTCGATGGTTTGTTGGATTCAATTGCTACATATAAGGAACGTATTGAGAGCATCAAGGGTAAAATCAAAAAAGCTTTGTTTTATCCTGCTGCAGTTATAGCTGTCGCTATTTTGGTATCGGCAATATTATTGGTCTATGTTATTCCTCAGTTTGAAGAAACCTTTGCTAGTTTTGGTGCTGATCTACCCGCATTTACCCAGTTAGTTGTTGGCTTGTCGCGCAATATGCGAGATTATGGCTTCTTCTATTTAATTGTTGGTGTGGGCTCAATAGTGGGCATAGTGATGTTGAAAAAACGGTCACTAAAATTCAATCATCTAATCGATCGCATAAGTCTGAAAATCCCGGTAATTGGGCCTATCTTACAAAAAGCTTCTCTAGCTCGCTTCGCACGTACTCTGGCAACCACGTTCGCTGCTGGTGTTCCTTTGGTTGATGCCTTAACAATTGTTTCCGGCTCTACTGGTAATCAGGTGTATAACCTTGCCACCAAAGAAATTCGTGAAGATGTTGCCGTCGGCCACAGCTTAAAGTTGGGTATGGAGCAAACCGGGGTATTCCCACATATGGTGATTCAGATGACAGCTATTGGTGAAGAAGCTGGCTCGCTTGATGATATGCTTAATAAAGTTGCAGACTTTTATGAAGACGAAGTGAATGATTCGGTAGATGCTATGTCCAGCCTTATTGAGCCATTTGTTATTGTAATAATAGGTGGAATGGTGGGTAGCATGGTTATTGCTATGTATCTGCCAATCTTCAAGCTCGCAGCGGTGATGTAATAGCAGCCAGATACAGAGCAGGGCTTGATTAAATGCAAACATTGACAGACCTGGGTTTTATCTTCTCCCAGAATCGGTTTTTACTCCTTACGCTTACAGCTATCATCGGCTTGCTGATTGGTAGCTTTTTGAATGTAGTGATTTTGCGTCAGCCCAAGCGCATGTTCCACGAGTGGCGGCAACAGTGCCAGCAATTACTCGCCAGTGAAGAAACTACCAGCACAGATACTCCTGTTTCAGAATGTGAGCCACCGCCCGGAATTGTAAAGCAACGCTCTTTTTGCCCAGACTGTCAGCATCAATTATCCGCACTTGATAATATCCCACTGTTTAGCTATCTATTTCTTAAGGGCCGTTGCCGGTATTGCAAAGAAAAAATATCTTACCGTTATCCGCTAGTAGAATTTATCACCGCAGTAGTTTCGATTGTTGTAGTTTGGCATTTTGGCTGGTCTGTAGAGGCTCTAGTCGGATTGATAATTAGTTGGGCCTTAATAGTGCTTTCAGGGATTGATATAGACCATCAGCTACTCCCAGATACCATCACCCTGCCATTGCTCTGGTTAGGCTTGCTTTTGAGCCTTACCGGAATAACAGTCAGCCCGGCTGAGGCCATTATTGGCGCTGCCACCGGGTATTTAATTCTCTGGTCAATGTTCCAACTGTTCCGCCTGGTTACGGGGAAAGAAGGAATGGGCTATGGCGACTTTAAGCTACTGGCTGTTTTAGGTGCCTGGCTGGGCTGGCAAATGTTACCGCTGATTGTTCTGCTCTCATCACTGGTTGGGGCAATTATTGGTGGCACACTGCTAGCAGTTAGAAAACAGGGATCGCAACCCATACCTTTTGGGCCTTATCTGGCAATTGCTGGTTGGGTGGCAATGATCTGGGGTAGCGGACTTACAGACTTCTATTTGAATTTCATGGGCCTGTGAGCACAGCGAAAATTAATATTTCTACCTTTGTTATTGCTTTGACTGGCGGTATTGCTGCGGGCAAAACTACAGTCTCAGATGCTTTTTCAGCACTAGGGACGGCTGTTGTTGATACTGATATTATTGCACGAAAGCTTGTATCTCCCGGTAGTGAGGGACTACTGGCAATTAAAGACAGCTTTGGAGTACGGGTTATACAAGCAGATGGCGAGCTAAACCGGAAAATGCTGCGTGATATTATCTTTTCAAACACGAAAAAACGCTTACAACTGCAATCCATTCTCCATCCTTTAATTCATGCTGAGTCCATTCGTCAATTGCAATCGGTAATTACACCTATTGCCATATTAGTTGTGCCACTATTGGTAGAAGGTTTACAAAATGGTAGCAGCTACAAGTGGGTAGATAGAGTGCTTGTTGTAGATGTTGAGAGGGAGGTTCAAGTGCAGAGATTAATGGCTAGAGACAGTATTAGTGATGAAAAGGCAGAGCTTATTCTTTCATCTCAGGCAACTCGGTCTCAGCGCCTAGCAATTGCTGATGATGTTATTATTAATGATAATTCATTCAATCTGAATACAAAAATTGCTGAACTTTATCAGAAATATATTCAGTTTGCTCATGATAAGAAAATACTTTCATATAAGGGTCGTTAATGAAATGGTTTGAATATACAGAGCAGAAAAGAAAATTCCTGATAACCGGGATCACAATAATCTGTGTAGCAATGTTACTGGTTACAGCCCGCAGGAACTTTGTTGCTTTTGACAGCTTTTGGCACTTACAAGCGGGTTTAGACTGGATAAATAACGGCCTAAGTCCGTGGTTTGATCATTATAGCTTTACCTTTGAAGGTGAGCGTATCTCTGAATCTGCTTACCTTTTTCAAGCGTTAATTGCGGGCTTGGTAACTATCTTTGGGCATGAGCCGGGCTACCAGATTTATAGATTAATCTGCTATATGTTAATCACTCTGTTATTTATTGGTTTCCTGCGTAAATTACAAGCTAATACAATTGTTTATCTGCTCGTGCTG
>CAZEFU010000114.1:0-6289 GCA_964511515.1 uncultured Wenzhouxiangellaceae bacterium | reverse complement strand
ATAGTACGCAGGGGCCAAAAATCTGTCACAGGCTGGGGGTTTTAGCACAGCCTCTTTCGCGGGAAAGACGGCGTTTTTATACGGGAAAGACGGCCTTGTTATACAGGCAAGCCAGAATTCATTCGTGCAATAGTTAACGGGACAGCAGTGATTGCCGGACTAGATTGTTGCACCTGTTACTTTTTACACAAGGTAGAAATATACGCTTGGCGCTTTATTGAAATACGACATGATTTACAAATGACAAGCTCTGTGTAGTGCCCACACTCTATTCCCGAATCAACCTAACCCTAAACGAACGCCCTTTCAACTGTCCTTGGCCAAGTTTATTGAGTGCCTGCCTAATCACATCACAATTGACTGCAGCATAAGACCAGTTTTCAAAAATATTAATCTTACCCACTTGTTTTCCAGTAATACCATTTTTCCCAGTTAATGCACCAAGAATGTCGCCAGGGCGTATTTTTTGTTTTTTACCAGCGCCGATTTTTAGAGTAGCCATTGACGCCTCAATGGGTTGGGTATTGAGGAAACTAAGGGGTGGTAATGGCTCTGCATCTAATATCGGATCTACATTAGCTTCCACTAAGGCGACCTTATGGGCTTCTCTATCACTATATAACGAGTAGGCAGCACCCTTGTTGCCTGCGCGCCCGGTGCGCCCTATTCTATGTATATGTATTTCAGGGTCATGTGCAATTTCATAGTTAATAACGGCATCTAATGCATCAATATCTAATCCCCGCGCAGCAACATCGGTGGCAACCATTATCGCCGTGCTTTTATTGGCAAATCGTACTAATGTTTGGTCGCGGTCATATTGCTCTAAGTCGCCATGCAGTGCGAGCACACTAAAACCGTAATTATATAATTGCTCAGCTACTCCTTGAGTTTCTTTCTTGGTATTACAAAACACCAGTGCAGACTCTGGCCGATTCTGCTGCAGTATCAGCCGAAGTGCTGTTAATCGGTTTTTGTTATCGGTAACTTTATAAAAATGTTGCTCAATTGTAGCGTTGTCATGCGTAGAAGTTACTTGTACCAATACCGGTTCAACCATGATGCGTTTGGAAATAGATTGAATCTGATCTGGGTAGGTGGCACTAAACAACATAGTTTGGCGCTTTGTAGGTACTTGCTTGAGGATAATGTCTAATGATTTCTGAAAACCCATATCCAGCATACGGTCGGCTTCATCTAGCACCAGTGTTGTAAGCGTATCAAGAATTAATGTTTTTTTACTCAAATGATCTTCAATCCGCCCGGGTGTGCCCACAATGATATGCGCACCGGATTTCAACGAGCCAATTTGTGGACCAAACGGCATTCCTCCACACAGAGTTAACACTTTAATGTTACTTATAGAACGAGCCAATCTGCGAATTTCTTTGGCAACCTGATCAGCCAGTTCACGGGTTGGACAAAGCACTAAAGCCTGAACCTGGAAATTTTTTACATCCAGTTTTTGCAATATACCAAGGCCAAAGACCGCAGTTTTTCCTGAACCGGTTTTTCCCTGGGCAATAACATCTTTTGCTGCCAAAATATGTGGCAGGCTCTGTGCCTGAATAGCAGTCATCGTCTCGTAACCAAGAGAAGATAGGTTCTTAAGCAGTTGCCCGTTCAGGTTTAGGGTTGAAAAATCTGTTGAATTCAAAATAATTACCTTCGGTTAAACACGTACATTTTAATGGGTTTTCTCTGCAATGCAGCCACAGTATTATTGATGGCCGAACCAGGCCTTAATAAAAACACTCATAAACTGGCCTCATTTACTGCGAGATAGATCGTCGTCATTTTCGCTAAGTAACTTAGAATGTTTAATGAACAGCGGAATAAGCACAAAAAGCTGCCATACCTCAATAATCACACCAGCCGCTAGAAGCCCATAAATGAAATTTTTATTCTCCAGCAATGGATGAAATGCATTGCCATCCACTCCAAACATGCCATATAAGCCAATCCCCAAGAATATAAGCCCAGGTGACCCAATAATTTGAGTCACGAGCATTTTCTTTTTGATTCTCTTTAGCTCACTTGTATTACTTTGAATCATCTCGATGCCTTTCTATTCAGCGATAAGGTTAACATCTCAAATTATACTGCCTTTCAGACAAAAGAGGGTCAGAGTAAAGTGCCAGAGTAAAACACATAAGCCTACCCAGTTATTCTGATATTTTGTCTAATGCTAGATATTTCGGGAGGTTTACTCTGGCACTTTACTCTGACCCTCCTTTTAGCTTGGCGCTTTTCCTTATAGCTCCCGCTTCATAAATCGCATAACTGTTAATATGAACGGCACTACAATCCAGATCAGCATTGACAACAGTGGTGCTGTAATACCTGTTTTAAGATCACTGGTTCCGACTAGCTTGGCAACTTCTGTAATCCCGGTAAAATTAAACAAACGATAGGCATCAGCTGGGTTTGCCAGCATTAGCGTGGTAAACATGGCTTCACTAATATATTTGCCGTCATCCAACATTAGTGCCGATAACAGGCCAAGATCATAAAAAACCACCAATACTAACCAGGTGGCAACTGCCAGGCCAGTGGCAACTGTGCGCTCGCGGACCAGGGAGCTGATCAGGTAGCCAACTGACAGAAAGGCGCAGCCTAGCAATAGTGAACTACCCATCATTGCCACATATGCCTGCCAACCAGTGCTATCACCATCGTTTGAAAGAATGAGAACACCCATGGTGGCACCATAACCAATCAGGATCGCTAATAGCAATATGGCTGAATGACCAACAAATTTACCGGCGATTATTTGCCAGCGTTTTACTGGGTAGGTTAGCAATAACAGCATAGTGCCATTTTCGAATTCTCCAACCAGAGCATCAAATGAGAGCATCAATGCAATCAGGGGAATCAGGTACATGCTAAGGCTTGTCAGACTGACTACGCTAAGTTCAAGAGCAGCAACTTTTAACTCACCAGTTGGTGCCGAACCGAGAAAGCTCAGGACCAGAGCCATAGTTCCTAGCAGGATGATGGTGGCGGCAATCCAGCGATTGCGGATTCCATCACGGAGTTCTTTTAAGGCCAGTGCTGGAATTGTATGTCGCCTGCGGCTCATGCTTGCTCACCATTCATAAAGTGCAGATATATCTCGTTAAGTCGCGGTGCGGTCATGTTTATGTCCAGTACTGCATCACCAAGCTCGGCAACTTGCTGCAGCAAAATAATTTTCTGATCCATTGGGCATATCAGGTCTACACTGTGCTCATTGATTTTCTCTATCTTGAAATGCACTTCAAGCTGTGCGGCAATTGCTGCGGCATGACCGCTTACTACTGCCAAACGGGTACGCACTGGCAAGCCTACCTGTTTGCTGAGATCTTCCAAGCTACCGCAAGCTACCAGCTTGCCGCTTCTGATCAGAGCAATCCGGTCTGCCTGGGCTTCAATTTCACTGAGGGAGTGAGATGAAATTACCACAGTTGCCCCAGCTGCTCGCAGGTTACTGATAATTTGATAAAAATCACGTCGTAGTGATGGGTCAAGCCCGGTTGTTGGTTCGTCCAGGAACAGAAGTTGTGGTTTTCCAAGTATTGCCTGAGCAAGCCCCAGCCGTTGACGCATTCCCTTGGAGTAAGTATTCACACGCTTACTCGCGGCTGCGTTTAGATTAACTTGCTCAAGGCATCTGCTAACTTCAGTTTTGGGTACACCTTTAAGGCTGGCGTAATAGTTGAGCAGTTCCAGACCAGTCATATGGTGGTAGAAAGAAACGCTTTCTGGCAGGTAACCAAGCGTGCCGCGCCTAGTGGAAAATGTCTTATTGGCCGGGTTTTCTCCCATTACCAGTACCTGGCCGGTAGTGGCCTGGGTCAAGCCTAGCATAAGCTTCATTATGGTGGTCTTGCCAGCGCCATTGTGGCCCACCAACACAAAACTTTCGCCTTTATTTATCTGCAGGTCTATATTATCCACAACTGTTAAATTGTCGTATTGTTTGCTTACTGCTTGGAGCTCGATAGTGGGCTTAGAGTTCATTGATCGTCCTGTTCTGGCGGAATCATTAAGGGTGCGCTATCACGCACCCCACCTGGGTGAATAGCTGGAAACTCGGATTGTACCCAGCGTAAAAGTTGCATTACCGGACTGCCTATTAATAATTTAGCAGTGGGGTATTTCCAGACCAATTGATCAACCATACCGTTGGGACGATAGACCTGATCTGAAATACCATCATTATTGAGGTCAAAGGCGGGGTTATCACTCCAGTAATTACCCTTACCTTCAAATGACCACTCAATATAGCGTGTACCCACATATTTTACTTGGGTGCGATTAGCAATAAATGAGTTTGTAAAGATTTTGTTTTTCTCTGAACCTGCTGTAAAGTGAATTCCAATATCGCAACCTTCAAAATGGTTACCGCTAAAGGTATTCATATTGGCGTTATAAATAAAAACGCATTTTTCTACTCCCCCAGATACATGATTATCAGTAATAGTAGAGTAATTTACAGTATTGAGAAAAACACCTCGATCACGATCATTCTCTGAACGATTGCCGCTCACAATCAGGCGGTCGGAAAACATTAATGCCCAGGCTGAATGGTTATCACTTGAAAAGTTACCGCTAATTTCGCTATCTTGTGTATACATATAATGAATCGCAAAGCGTAGATCGCGCATGCGGTTATTACGAAAAATATTATTATTACTAGTTGCTACAAATATCCCGTCACGGCCGTAGCGAATATCATTGCCTTCGATGATACTACCTGGACTATTCCACAAATAAACTCCATTTCCACGGTCATTTATACGGTGGAACTGGCTTCCAATAATAGTGTTACCACGCACTACCGCAGCAACTGGTCCTTTCAAATATACCCCCACCAAATTACCTTCAAAATAGTTATTTTCAATTAAAACCCGATCGCCCTGATCAGTTACATAAACACCACTATCTTCAGTGTCCAGACTGTCTCCGGAATTAATGATTGTAAGCCCACTAATCCTAACATCCGGCGCATTTACCCGAATTACATCCCCCCTACCCTGAGCATCAATGATGCTATCAGGATGGCCGATTATAGACACACTGGTACCAATCACCAGCTCACCGCTATAACGGCCTGCCTGGAGCTTGAGAACATCACCTGTGTTGGCGGCATTTACTGCCAACTGTAGTGTGTTATTACCAACGGGCACAATAATCTCTTCTGCCATGCAAGGCAGAACAAACAACATGCCATAAAGCGACAGCCCGACAAATAGCCAATAACTACTTGTCGGGCGTGTCTGCTTTGCCATCATGGATATACTCTCACGAGCATCTCCTCTCAGGCTGGCTCAACCAGCATACGACCGCGCATTTCCATGTGCAGCGCGTGACAGAACCACTGACAATAGAACCAATGTACTCCAGGTCTATCAGCCGCGAAGGTTACAGAAGCCGTTGCCTGTGGCCCAACCTCTATAGCCACACCATAATTTGCCATGGTTATACCATGGGTCAAATCATCGACCATGTCACTATTGCTGATGATAAGTGTAACTTCATCACCCTGCTTCACAGTGAATTTCTCCATACTGAAGTTAGGCGCCACTGACCACATATATACCCGTACTTTTTTACCATCACGGATAATTTTGGAATCAGTGTAGAGGTTTACACCATCTTTTTTAGCCTGCGCTGCAGTTTCAGCCCACATCGGATCGTCTTTTTTCCATACCGAGTCAGGGTTAACGATATCTGCACGCACTATGATGCAATCATGAGGTTCAGCAAAAGTTGGCCCATCATGTACCACTTCCATCTTCTTGCCAGATATGTCTATCAGCTGCTCATTCTCCGGCTTTAACGGTCCTACATTAATAAAGCGGTCCTTGGAAAACTTGTTGAGCGAGATAAGCCATTTACCATCTGCTTCTTTGGTTTCACCCATGGAAGTGTGGTTGTGCCCTGGCTGGTAGTGAACATCGATTTTATCAATAATCGGGTCAACATCTTTGCCTGCATAGGCATCAATTGCCTTCTGTATATCCCACTTCACTACCTGGCTATCGAGGAATAATGTGGTATAGGCAGTGCCCTTGCCATCAAAGGCTGTGTGTAAGGGTCCCAGCCCCAGCTCAGGTTCACCAACAACAGCATCACGAGGCTTGATCTTATCCTGGAACAAATCAGCTAAACGGTGGATATCAATGATCGTTACGGTTGGTGATAGTTTGCCACTAATCACCAGATGCTTACCATCTGGGGCAGTATTACAACCATACGGGCTATTGGGAACCGGAATATAACGGGTATATTTGGAACCCTTGCG
>CAZEFU010000113.1:0-6305 GCA_964511515.1 uncultured Wenzhouxiangellaceae bacterium | reverse complement strand
ATCAAATTTACCGCTCATTTCCAGCAGCTCAAGTGGCTGGCGTACTACCATGCGCGATGTTTCGCGGCCAAAAAACTCTTCTAGAGTTTGTTTGTTGATAGTAATTTTGCCTTCGCCTTTACGGATAAAAACCCGTGCCGTTGAAGATTTGCGACGGCCAGTGCCGTAAAATTGTTCTGTAGCCATGGCGATTAAATTTCCAGTGTCTGTGGTTGCTGGGCAGCGTGCGGGTGTTCAGTACCTGCATATACTTTTAATTTGCTGTACATGGTGCGTCCCAGTGAATTTTTAGGCAACATGCCTTTAACTGCTTTTTCGAGAACCCGTTCTGGGTGCTCTGCTAGCAGCTTCTCAAGATTTGTAGTTTTGAGATTACCAATATAGCCGGTGTGATGCTGGTACAACTTATCTTTCATTTTGTTACCAGTCACAGCAATTTTCTCAGCATTGACTACAACGATATAATCGCCAGTATCAACATGCGGAGTATATTCAGCTTTATGTTTGCCGCGCAGACGGTGAGCAATTTGAGTTGCTAGTCTACCCAGAATCTTGTTTTCTGCGTCCACAATAAACCAATCACGTTGGACTTCATGCGGCTTTGCACTAATGGTCTTCATATCTTATGACCTACGTAAATATCAGTTAAAATTCAGTATAAATAACCTGCGCACACGAATGCCGCAGTAAAGAGCGAGAATTTTACAGGTTTAGGCTGGTCTGTGCAAGTATTCATGAGCTAATTTTACTTCTATTTGCTTGCTCACAAAATCCCTAATCTGCACCTAATTTAAGTCGTTGCACTGGAATCCCATCACGCAAGTGCGAGCTGATGATTTCATCTAAATCAGCCTCATCTACATAGGTATACCAAACCGCATCCGGATACACCACACATACTGGCCCTGATTCACAGCGATCCAGGCATTTTGAGCCATTTATCCTGATCTTTCCTGGCCCAGTGATGGCAAGTTCTTTAGCTTGTTTTTTGGCATAGGCCAACAGCTCAGGCGAGCCGCAATTAGCACAAGAAGGCCTTTCTGCCCCAGCTTCGCGCTGATTGATACACATAAACAGATGGCGTTGGTAATAACTCATAAATTGGCTGCAATCCAGATAATGGCTAAGAATGTCTTATCTGCAAGTATAATACTTGGCATGACTAGAAACACATCCATTTTAGACACCATGATTATTGGCATTGATCAGGCTTTACGCATTGCAACTTTGCCAGCACCAGACCATCTGCGTCCTAATCCGGCAGGCGATACCCCAGATATTGTTCTGGATGAAGATACACGCCAGCATGTGGCCGGCTTGATGAGAATTAATCATACGGGCGAGGTTTGCGCACAAGCTCTGTATGCTGGACAAGCTGCTACTGCAAGAGATCCTGAAATTCGCGATAAAATGCAATTAGCCGCTGATGATGAAATAGATCATCTAGCTTGGTGTGAGCAGCGTTTAAACGAGCTTGATGACCGCCCCAGCCACTTAAATTTCTTCTGGTATGCTGGTTCTTGGGCGCTGGGAATGGCCGCAGGTATAGCTGGAGATAAATGGTCGCTGGGTTTTTTGGAAGAAACCGAAAAACAGGTTGAAGCACACCTAGATGAGCACTTAAACAAGCTGCCACCAGAGGATAAGCGTTCAGAGGCAATATTGGCGCAGATGAAAATTGACGAAGCCAAGCACGCGCAAATGGCGGCTGAATCAGGTGCTCATAATCTACCGGAACCGATCAGAGCAATGATGAGCATCAGCTCAAAAGTCATGAAGGCGATTGTGTATCGATTCTAGATAAATTCTGAATTTAAAATTCACTCTGCGCGAAACAATTTATTTATTCTTCGGTTCTTTGATCAGCCAAATAATCAGCAAAAAAATCAAAGCCAGAGAAAGCAACATAATTTGCAAACCCATGCGACCATGCAGTACGGCTACAGAGAACCCAAAGCTAAGAACTATAACTATTGTAGCCTTGCGCTTGGATTCTCTCGAAATGGTTTTGCTTTCTTCCCACTGCCTTAAACCTGGTCCAAACCATTTGTTTTCCAGTAACATTTTATGAAACCGTTCCGAGGATTTTGAAAAAATCCAAAGTGCAATAATCATAAATACAGTCGTAGGCATTACCGGCAGAACGGCACCAATTACTCCCAAGGCAACAAAGAACCAGCCAAGCACTATCATCAATTTTTGTTTTAGGCCGTTTTGCATCCCTGGTTTTACGCCTTAAATAAATCGGCTAATGCTTGGCCGGGATTTTCTGCGCGCATAAACGCCTCGCCAACCAAAAAAGACTTAATTCCAGCTTCTTGCAAGCGTTCAACATCACTGCGTGTATGAATACCAGACTCGGATACCAATAACTGTTCTGCAGATAGCATCTCTGAAAGTCTGATACTATTTTCCAAATCAGTTTCAAAATTGTGCAGATTCCTGTTGTTAACCCCGATCAAAGGCGATTTCGAGGACTGCGCAACCAGCATTTCTTGCTCGGTATGCACTTCAACCAATACATCCATGCCTAGCTCCATGGCTTCTGCTGCAAGATCTTGCAGCAGATGGGAGTCAAGCGCAGCAACTATTAGCAAAATGGCATCAGCGCCCAGCACCCTTGCCTCATACAATTGATAGCGGCCAATAGTAAAGTCTTTACGCAATACCGGCAAAGCAACAGCAGCCCTTGCATCAACTAGAAATTTATCGTGCCCCTGAAAAAAGCTCTCATCTGTAAGTACCGAAAGACAGGCGGCACCGCCTTCGGCATAGCTGTGTGCAATTGCTACTGGATCAAAATTCTCGCGAATTAGGCCTTTACTTGGAGATGCTTTTTTAATTTCAGCAATTACAGCCGGTCTCTCTTGGGATATTGTTTTTAACTGGGCATAAAAACCACGGCAATCGGCTTGATCAGCTGCCATTGCAAATAATTCATGTAGTGGTAAATGTCGCTGGCGATGCTCCACTTCATCAGCCTTATGTTGAAGAATTTTTTCCAATACCGAGGGCATGTTTGTCATAATTTATTACTTAGCTCGACTAACTGATTTAGTTTTTCTAGTGCTTTGCCAGACTGGAGAATTTTCATGGCCTCACTAACACCAGACTGTAAATTCTCCGACAAGCCTGCAACATAGAGTGCCGCGCCTGCATTTAGGCCGATAAGACTTGCAGCTTTAATGGCACGCTGGCTTGTATCAACACCAGATAATGCGATAGAAATTAAAGCCAGTGACTCAGCCGCACCCGCAACAACCAGGTCATCAACGGATGCTGCTTGCATACCGAAATCTTCCGGTTGCAGTGTGTATTCACGAATTTCACCTTTCTTTAGCTCAACCACAAAAGTAGTATCTGCCAAAGAAATCTCATCCATACCATCTGCTGAGTGCACTACCATGACATTCTCAGACCCCAATCTACCTAAAACCTCGGCAATGGGCCTGCATAATTCCTTGGCATATACACCTATTAACTGGTTTTTGACTCCGGCTGGGTTTGTCATCGGCCCAAGAATATTAAATATAGTGCGAATACCCAAAGCTTTGCGCGCCCCAATAGCATGGCGCATAGCACTATGATGGGCTGGGGCAAACATAAACCCTACACCGGTTTCACGCACACATTGCTGTACTTGCTCGGGGTTTAAATCCAAGCGCAAGCCAGCAGCTTCTAATAAGTCTGCACTACCACTGCTACTGGAAACAGCGCGATTGCCATGTTTAGCTACCTTGCCACCAGCGGCTGTCACAACAAAACAGGCTGCAGTTGATACATTAAACAAATTCAAACCATCGCCGCCAGTACCGACAATATCTATTATATGCTCTCCATTAATATCCACACCTGTGGATAAAGAGCGCATAACTTGTACCGCAGCTTCAATCTCATCCAGGCTTTCACCCTTTATGCGTAGTGCAACAAGGAGTCCGCCAATTTGCGCATCTGTAGCTTTTCCAGTCATGATTTGCTGCATCACAGCAGTCATTTCAGTACGGCTGAGATCTTTTCCGGATATTACTTTTGCCAAAGCTTCACGCATTAGTTGAACTCCAGAAAGTTGCGCAACAAATCGTGTCCGTGTTCGGTAAGAATGGATTCAGGATGGAATTGCACACCCTCAAGCGGTAATTGTTTATGCCTTATTCCCATTATTTCTTCACGCGAACCATCTGGGTTGAGAGTCCATGATGTAATTTCTAATTCATCGGCAAGTGTATCTGGCTTAATTACTAGTGAGTGGTAGCGAGTTGCAGTAAATGGATTAGGTATGCCTGCAAATACCCCCGCACCATCGTGGTGTACAGCTGAGGTTTTGCCATGCATTATTTTATCTGCTCTAACAATACTTGCACCAAAAGCCTGGGCAATTGCTTGATGCCCAAGACACACCCCAAAGATTGGGATTTTCCCGGCATACTCGCGTACTAGACCCAGAGAAATGCCAGCCATATCTGGTGTGCAAGGGCCTGGGGAAATAACAATATGGGATGGTTTTAGTTCACCTACTTGAGCAATAGTTAACTCGTCATTACGATAAACTTTTACTTCAGCACCCAGCTCACCTAGGTATTGCACCAAGTTGAAGGTAAAGGAGTCATAGTTGTCGATCATCAAGATCATATTTTTATCTACTGCTGGCCGCAAGACTTTATAGCCATTAGAACCCTGTTCACCAGGATACTAACCGCTTTGTCAAAGCAATTATATTCAGAAAGAGGTCGGCAGACACCCGATCACCTCTAGTGAGCCATGATTTTACTATAGTGGCAACAAATATACTGCCAAAAAGAAGGCCGTGAACTAATCAATTCTGATTACCGAGAAATTTTTCGAACTACAAGAATAACATCGTCAGAAGCTGCTCTTCAGGGATTTCTGATTCTCACCTTATTCAGGCTGTTATTACTTCTGAACTTGTTCATAATAATCATAAGTGTATTTTTTGTCGTAAATTCCATCGCCATTAGAATCAAACTCGGCAGATACTAATTTATTCATTTTATAGTGCTGTCTTACCTTTGGGCTTGACGGGGTGGGTCCAAGTATTTCTATCACCGACAGCACACCATCTGTGAAGTACATTTTAGAGTCAATTTCCCCATCCTGATCATTATCAGCCTCGGCTAGAACTGAATTTCCTTGTCTATAGGTAATCGTACCTTCAAAGGTTCCATCGAAATTATCATCTATCTCAGACCTGTATATCATGCCTTTACGACTATACCTGTGAATCACATCCACCAAGCCATCCAAATTACGATCCGATTGGGCGCGATAAAGCCTGTTATTCCTATACTCATATCTTTCATCAAGAATGCCATCGTCATCATAATCTATACCGTTATATGTAGTTGGTGAATTGTACGCCCAGTATGTTGTGCCAAATCCGATTAACAAACCAAGCACCAAACCAGTGCCGATTTTGTTTGATTTGTGTTTATAACTATTCTCACTGGGTGCATCTACCTGAATCGTATCCCAAGCCTCAATAATTTCTAGTGCTTTTACATAATCAACATCTTCTACCAGTACACTTACCATATTCGCAGCTTGTATTCCGCCCGTACCCCCTTGAAGATACTCGCCATCGATGCGTGTCTCAATCCCAGACTGCTGCAACTGGTTGGCAATCATATGCGCTTCTAGGCCAGTTGATGCTGTAAATACACATTTCATTACATTTCTCTGTTATCTATGGATGGTTGGTTAGTTAGTCCGTGCATCTGTCTGTCTGATATAACGCTAAAATAGTGGAAGTTAAGCTATAAGCCAGCCGCTGCATTATTTACTGCATTTATCAACGCCTTGCCCTTGCTCAAGGTTTCTTGCCACTCTGATTCTGGGTCTGAGTCCGCTACCAGTCCGGCGCCTGCCTGGATATGCAAAATACCATCTTTAATTACTGCAGTGCGGATTGCTATTGCCAGGTCGGTATCGCCAAGCCAGTTAATATAACCTACGGCTCCTGCGTAAATATTTCGTTTCACAGGCTCCAGTTCATTGATGATTTCCATGGCGCGTATTTTTGGTGCACCTGAAAGCGTACCTGCCGGGAAAGCTGCGCGGATTGCATCTATTACTCCCAATTCTGGCTTTAGCTTACCTTCAACCTGAGAGACTATATGCATTACATGGGAGTAACGCTCGACAATCATTTTCTCGGTGAGCTTTACCGAACCAGTTTGGCAAACCCTACCCAAGTCGTTGCGGGCCAGGTCAATCAGCATCAGATGTTCGGCAAGTTCTTTGGGATCAGCCAGTAACTCAGCCTCAAAACGCTGATCAGCAGCGGCTTC
>CAZEFU010000112.1:0-6338 GCA_964511515.1 uncultured Wenzhouxiangellaceae bacterium | reverse complement strand
AGCAGGCGCAATTACAGATGGGTATATTTAGCCCCAAAACTGTTTCTGTTGGAGAATTATTCGCTGCTGCGTTAATACCTGGCTTATTGTTGGTGGGCTTATACATTGTCTATCTGTTGGTTCTGGCTAAGCGTCGACCACAGTTGATGCCCAAGTATGAATCTGAAGTAGACGAGCCTACTGATATCTTACGATTACTGATAATTGTTGCCGCTCCATTATTTTTAATTCTCGCTGTCTTGGGTTCTATTTTGACAGGTATTGCCACTCCAACAGAAGCAGCTTCAGTTGGCGCAGTTGGTGCCATGTTGTTGGCAGCGAGCCAAAAGAAATTAACAGTAGAGAATTTACGCTCGGTAGTCCGGGCAACAGCAAAAGTTAGTGCCATGGTGTTTATGATTCTGATTGCTGCTACTTTATTCTCGCTGGTATTTCGCGGCTTTGGTGGGGATGAGTTAGTTCAGGAACTGCTAGTGGATTTACCTGGCGGGAAATGGACCGCCTTGTTGCTAGTCATGCTGGTAATGTTTTTGCTGGGCTTCGTGCTCGATTTTATCGAAATCACTTTCGTGGTAGTTCCAATCGTGGGGCCAATTTTAATGGTTATGGGCTTGGATCCAGTTTGGCTTGGGGTGATGATCGCAATTAACCTGCAAACCTCATTCCTGACCCCACCATTTGGGTTTTCCTTATTTTATTTGCGCGGAGTTGCACCTAAAAGCATTGCCACAGCGGATATATACCGAGGAGTTCTGCCATTTGTGGCGATTCAGATATTAATGTTGGGGGTTCTTATCCTGTGGCCCAGTCTGGCAACTTGGCTTCCAGGGGTGATTTACTAGCTTACAAGCAGTTTTATGTGTGCGACCCGCCCAGGCTATTCAAAAGAGTCACTAAAATAGGTAGTCGCAGTACCGCAGCCTATCGGCATAGTAGAAATTATGAAATTGTCCATATAGCGCTCTTGCGCAACAGGTGATCCTGCGTTCCACCAATTTTCAATAAAAACAGCGTTAATCTTATAGTTTGTGGGGTCGTTGTTCCATGTGTCATGCCAGTTTAGGCTATATTTTCCCCTTTGCAGCACCCCGTTAATCCAAAACTCGAAGATGCCATCGCTGCTGCCAGGAGTATTGAGTTTTATATGGGCTTCTACGCAATACCAGACTCCTGAATTTTCAGTGCTGAATAAATCCAGGTCTCCGGTTGCATTCCCTAACCATCTGAGATTTGGAAAATCATTATATCCTGTAGTTACCAGGTTCCCATTGAGGTTGATACCGCTTGCAGGATCTAGAGTTAGGCGTCCGCTCGGGCCATCAGACCATAGGTGCGCGATCATACCTTGCGCCCAATTGCTTGCGGCAAATGCTGTGGCACGGGATAGTTTGCTTCCACCGCCACCTTGCCAGCCTGGTTGAGTGCGTACATCTATGCGCCAATATATTTCATCATAGTCTGCGCTTGGGTTTACAGCATGCCTGCCTATATAGCTACTTGGTGTTCTTCCAAAAGACTTCTTTATGCTTCCCGCACCAACTGTTCCTGCAGCAAAAGCTGCTAGCAAACCTCTGCTGCCACCTCTACCAACACCGTCTGTTGGTTGAAAGTTTGTGCTGCTAGATTCAAAGTACCGGTCAGAAAGCGGCGCCAGAGTTTCGAAGTCGTCACAAAAAAATGTTCCAACCGGAGCATCAGCACAAGTGAAGTAATTGCTCGTTACTTGCTGCTTGGTTTTTGGGTTCGAGCTTTGCTCTGCGGCCTGGGCAGGGAAGTGCCAGATGATCACCAGAAAGAAAAAGATGGAAGCGGGATATAAGAATTTAATGAATGCCTCTTTCATGTCTTTGTTTAGCCGTTATTTCCTTTAATTATTGATATCTTATCACTTCTTCATTCTCGCCCTGAGCCCTCTCAAGCTTGTAAGCGCGATAGCCGGATACGGGGATGATTGTACTGGGCTCCAGATGACCTATAAAATGTACTGTTGATGTATCGAGCTAATTTGTTGAATCCATGCTTTTAGCACAAAGATCTGGTATCGTTTGTATTTGGCTAAAGCCCATAGTTCATCTATGGTTACGAAAATAGACATTACCCCAATTAACTTATGTTTTTGCCTTGATCAAGCTTATAAAAAAACAAGAAAATTTAGAGAAATTACTATTATGAACAAAAACCATATCTTACTAATTGGCGCTTTTGCAGCAATTAGCATTTCTTCTTTCTCACCTGAAAGCCATGCGGCTGAGGGCATGTGGCAACCACATCAGCTGCCTGAAATTGCCGAGCAATTAAAAGCAGCAGGACTTGAGCTTGAGCCTGAATCACTTACTGACCTAAATGAGTTTCCGATGGGTGCTATTGTCAGCCTCGGCGGCTGCACAGCCTCGTTTGTATCTGCTCGCGGGCTTATAGTCAGCAACCACCATTGTATTTATGGTTCAGTTCAATACAACTCAACAGAAGAGAACAATTTGCTTAAAAATGGATTTCTAGCAAAATCTTTCAAAAAAGAATTACAAGCAACCCCAGGATCGCGGGTGTATGTGACAGAAGAAATTAACGAGGTTACCAATGATATAACTGGTGATTTAACAGATGGTATATCTGGTATTGAGCGTTATAAAACCATCGATAAAAACAGTAAAGCACTGGTTGCAGAATGCGAAAGTGATGATCGTTATCGCTGCCGGGTGGTCAATTTTCATGGTGGCATGGAGTATTACCTCTTTAAGCAGTTAATGATCAGAGATGTACGGTTGGTATATGCTCCTGCGACTAGTATTGGTAAATTTGGCGGTGATATTGATAACTGGATGTGGCCACGCCATACCGGAGACTTTGGGTTTTACCGTGCCTATGTAGGCCCAGATGGACAGCCAGCAGATTATAGTGAGGATAATGTTCCATTTGAGCCAAAGCACTTTTTGAAGGTCAGTGCCAAAGGGGTTGGAGTCGGCGATTACGTCATGGTACTGGGTTATCCGGGGCGCACCAACCGTTATAGAACTTCAAGTGAAGTTAAAAACACCTTCACTTGGACATATCCTACATCCAAAGCTTACCTGGAAAAATCTATCGATATTATTAAGGCTAATTCTGCAGCCGGTAGTGATCAACGAATTAAGTATGAAGGTTCTCTTGCTGGCCTGGCTAATGCTTCAAAAAATTATGGCAGCATGATTACCAGCTACAACAAAGGCACTACGCAACAGCGACAAGATCAATTAGAAAAAGATTTAAATAAATGGATCGCAGAATTTAGCGAACGTAATAATAAATATGGCACCAGCACCGAGGAACTTAGTCGTTTGATTCTCAGAAGCCAAGAGAATCAAGCGCGAGGTATGCTTTTATCCTACATTGGCAGAACCACCATGGTGCGTACTGCATATGCGCTGTATAAGTTGGCAAAAGAATCAGAAAAGCCGGATATGGAGCGCGATCGAGGCTATCAAGAACGCGATATGAATCGATTTGAGCAAAGAATGCAGGCAATAAATCGGCGCTATGACAGCGAGATAGATAAAGCCCTTCTCCATTATTACATTCAGCAATACGCGCAACTACCGGAAGATCAGCGTTTGAAGTCACTGGATAAAGTGTTGGCAATATCTACTGAATCCAAAGACGGTTCACTACTGAACTTGCTCGATGAGATGTACAGTAATACAAAGCTGGGTGACCAAGAAACCAGGCTTTCATGGATTAAGAGAGGCCCGAGCGAGTTCGAAAACAGCGATGATCCTTTCATAAAGCTGGCAGTGGCAACTTATAAACAAAGGGAAGAAATTAAGGATAAAGGCGAGGCACTTACCGGTGATATTCAAGTTGTTAGACCTAAATACATGGAAGCAATAATTGCATTCTATAATGACAAGAAATTACCTGTTTATGCCGATGCAAACAGTACTCTCAGGCTGACATACGGAAATGTAAAGGCTTATTCACCACAAGATGGCCTTCTAGCTGTGCCTTTTACCACACTGGAGGGCATTGCAGCAAAAGACACGGGTGAGAAACCATTTAATTCACCGCAGAAGCAATTAGACTTAATCGAGGAAAAACATTACGGTAAGTATGTTGATAAAGACCTTGGTTCTGTTCCGGTTAACTTTTTGGCAACCCTAGATGTAACCGGCGGTAACTCGGGTTCACCCACTCTGAATGCGCGTGCAGAATTAGTAGGGCTGCTTTTTGATGGTGTATATGAAAGCATAATCGGCGACTGGGATTACGATAGTGAACTGAATAGAACAATTAGCGTAGATTCCCGCTATATGTTGTGGGTGATGGAGTATGTTGATGGTGCTGGTAACTTGCTTGATGAAATGGAAATTGTTGATTAAGAACTAATAACTTAAATACTGGTAAAGCTGTTAATCAGGAATCCAGTATACTTGTAGTAAGCAATTTAATAATAGGAATAAATATGATTGGATATGTAACCCTTGGTACTAATAACATGGATAAAGCAGCGGCATTTTACGATGCACTGCTGGGCGAATTAGGTGCTGGACGCTTCCTTGATGAAGAAACATTTATCGCTTGGTCAGTCTCCCCAGAGCAGCCCGGTTTATCTATAACTAAGCCATTTGACGGTAATCCTGCAACTGTGGGTAATGGAGTAATGGTTGCCTTGATGCTTGATAGTACTGAAAAAGTTGATGCAATGTATAGCAAGGCTCTGGAATTGGGTGCAACAGATGAAGGCGCTCCAGGATTCCGTGGTGATGGTTTTTATGGAGCTTATTTCCGCGATTTGGATGGTAACAAACTTAACTTTTTTTGGGCCGATATGTCGGTCTTTGCAGAATAAGTTTGAAAGAGAGCATTTAAAGTGATTGAAGTTGGGCGAATAAATCGATTGCGGGTTGACCGCGAACTCGAATTTGGGGTGTTTTTACTTGCTCTTGATTCTGAAGATAGCGAGGAAGCCATACTGCTTCCAACTCGTTACGTTCCAGAGGGCTTGGAAATAGGCGATGAGCTTGAGGTTTTTGTTTATTCAGATTCTGAAGATCGCCTGTTAGCTACTACTGAAACCCCCAAAGTAATGGCTGGTGAGGCTGCTTTTTTACGCGTCTTGGCGGTTAATCGAACTGGTGCTTTTCTCGACTGGGGGCTACCTAAAGATTTATTGCTGCCATACGGTGAGCAAAAACGCGAGCTTCAGGTAGGTCAGTTTTGTACGGTATTTGTGTATAAAGATAAATACTCTGAAAGAGTAGTTGCCTCAACGCGCCTGAACAGACATATCGGAATGAGTGAAGCTGAATATGAAGCCGGCGATAAAGTAGATATTATGGTGGTTGCGCGTACTGACCTTGGCTACAAGGTAATTGTTGATGATCTGCACTGGGGTTTGTTATATAAAAACGAAGTCTTTAAATCATTGAATAACGGTATGAAAACCGTTGCCTGGGTGAAAAAGGTTGTCGAGAATGAAAAAGTTGATCTAATTTTATCACCCCCCAAGAGTGAACGATTTACCGGCCTGGCTAAGCAAATTATGCTGGCGCTTGATACTGGTGATGGGTTCTTGCCTTTGAATGACAAAAGCTCACCAGATGATATACGCCGGCGCTTTGGCATCAGTAAACGCGATTTTAAGGCTGCTATTGGCGCACTCTACAAGCAACGGGCAATTACTATTCAGGCAGACGGTATTCACAAAGTCTAGCCTTAATAGTCATTGGCTTATTACGCTCTGGCTTTAAGGAAGGCAGTCTCAGAAATATTGGTCCATGGAGCAACTTGCTGAGCGAACTCTTGCCAGCTTGCATAAACCTTTGCACTGTTTGCATCGTTTGCCGCCAGTTCCTCAAGTACCTCGGTGGTTAGCTGTTTAAGTTTTTTCAGAACTTCTTCAGGGAATTCTCGCAGCTCAACATTATGCTCATCCAGCAGTACCTTTAAAGCATTGCCATTGCGGGCAGTGAACTCTGCCTGCATATCTTGGTTGGCTGCTTGACAGGCAATATCCACACATGCTTTGAGATCATCTGCTAGCTCGTCATAGGCTTGTTGGTTAACCAAAGCTTCAAGCGTAGTACCAGGCTCGTGCCAGCCGGGACTGTAATAGTATTTTGCCGCCTGGAATAAACCAAAAGCCAAATCGTTATAAGGGCCAACCCATTCGGTGGCATCAATAGTGCCAGTTTGTAGAGCTGTAAATAATTCAGCCCCGGGTATTGTTATTGGAGTGCCACCAGCGCGCTTGAGAACTTCGCCGCCAATGCCAGGAATGCGCATTTTTAACCCTTCAATATCTGCGAGTGAATTTATTTCCTGATTAAACCAGCCGCCCATTTGCACGCCGGTATTCCCCGCTG
>CAZEFU010000111.1:0-6338 GCA_964511515.1 uncultured Wenzhouxiangellaceae bacterium | reverse complement strand
GTTTTGACTTAAATGAGGCTGGATATGTCAAAACTGTTAAATGAGGTTAGAAATACACTTCGGGTTCATCATTATGCGATGAAAACCGAGAAAGTTTATGTTCAGTGGATTAAGCGATTTATATTGTTTCAGAATAAAACGCATCCTATAGAAATGGGCAAGAAAGAAATTGAACAGTTCTTGACCTGGCTGGCGGTTAAGCGTCGGGTTTCACCTTCTACTCAGAATCAGGCGTTGCAGGCAATTTTATTTCTTTACCGCAGGGTGCTTAAGATTGATTTACCGTGGCTGAATGATGTTGTGCGTGCTAAAGAGCAACAGCGGGTTCCAGTCGTGCTGTCTAGGGAGGAGGTATCTCGGGTTTTATCAGCTTTGAGTGGTCAGCACAAATTGATTGCGCAGGTATTGTACGGCAGTGGAATGAGGCTATCTGAATGCTTGCGTATGCGTTTGATGGCGGTTGATCTTAGTCGGCTTAGTTTGAGTATTTATTCGGGCAAGGGCGGCAAAGACAGGGTTACAGTTTTACCTGAAACGATTGTACCTGCAATTACTCAACAGATGCATCGTGTGAAATTGTTGCATCAGCAGGATATTGCCATGGGGTATGGTGGGGTATATATACCAGCAGCGTTGTCTAGGAAATACCCTAATGCCCGGTACGAGCTGAAATGGCAATATCTGTTCCCGTCAAAACGGCTTGCAGTTGACCCACGAAACCCTGCTGGAAAGCAGCGTCATCATTTACATGAAACAGCCGTACAAAGGGCTGTGAAACAAGCAGTAAATATATCAGCTATCTCAAAACGTGCCAGTTGTCATACTCTGCGGCATAGTTTTGCCACGCACTTGCTTGAATCGGGGATGGATATTCGTACAATACAGCAGTTATTGGGGCATAAGGATGTATCGACTACTATGATTTATACCCACGTGGTGAATCGTGGTGCGCTCGGTGCGCGATCACCTCTAGATAGGCTTGCTTAATGGTCTACCAGTGTGCCTATGTTTTCGCCGTGAACCAGGCGGAGCAAGTCACCTTCGGCAAACATATTAAATACCCGTATAGGCATGTTCTGATCGCGACAAAGCACGATTGCGTTGGTATCCATAACCGCTAGTTTTTTCTGAATTACTTCGTCATAACTGAGTTGATCATAGCGCACAGCATCAGGGTTTGTTTCAGGATCGGCTGAATATATCCCATCAACTTTAGTGGCTTTAATTACCAGGTCTGCGCCAATTTCAATGGCGCGTAGGGCGGCGGCGGAATCAGTGGTGAAAAATGGGTTGCCAGTGCCGGCGCCGACTATTACTACTCGACCTTTTTCGAGGTGACGAATTGCCCGGCGGCGAATATAGTCTTCGCAGACATCGTGGATTGAGATTGCCGACATAACCCTGGCGGCAATGCCTTTGCGTTCCATAGCATCTTGCATGGCGAGCGAATTTATTACTGTTGCCAGCATGCCCATATGGTCGCCGGTGACTCGGTCGACCCCAGATGCTGCTAGTCCTGCTCCGCGGAAGATGTTGCCCCCGCCGATAACCATTGCTACCTGGGTGCCAGAATCAACAATCTCTCGAACCTCTTCTGCGATCCGAGAGATGATAGCCGGGTCTATACCATAACTTTCATTGCCCAGTAATGCTTCACCACTGAGTTTTAAAAGTATTCTTTGGTACGCCGGCTTAGCCATATTCTTAACCTTTAATCTGTTGCATTACTTCATCAGCGAAATTTGATTCTTCTTTCTCAATTCCTTCACCAACTGCAAGGCGCTGGAAGCTGTTAACAGTTGCATTACTTTGCTGTAGAAGTTTTTCAACGGTCATATCTGGGTCCTTGATGAAAGGTTGCCCTACCAGAGTAATTTCTGCGAGGTGTTTACGCAAGCGTCCACTGACCATTTTTTCGATTATCTCGGCTGGTTTGCCAGAATCTTGTGCTTGAGCTATCAAAATATCCTTCTCTTTAGCCAGAATATCTGCAGGTACATTGTCAACAGAGATGAACTGCGGGTTTACCGCGGCTACATGCATGGCAATATCTCGCGCCAAGTCTGTATTGTCGCCACTGAGGTCGACTAGAACGCCGATTCTGCCACCATGAATGTATGATCCAACGGTGCCTTCAGTAGAGATGATGCTGAAGCGTCTAACCTGAACATTCTCACCAATTTTAGCAATTAGTGACTGGCGTGCTAGTTCTACTGTTTCACCATCAGCATATTCACTCGCTAGCAGTGCGTCGATATCTGCAGGCTTAGCCTCTAGTGCTACGCTTGCAACCCGGTCAGCAAAGTTGATGAAGTTATCATCTTTAGCCACAAAATCAGTTTCTGAGTTTATTTCAACCAGTGCAGCTTGCTTGCCATCAGCGCTTATTGCGATTTTAACCAAGCCTTCAGCGGCAACCCGGCCAGCTTTTTTATCAGCTTTGGCCAAGCCTGATTTACGCAGGTTTTCAATTGCTGTTTCGATGTTGCCATCAGTGGCAACCAGTGCTTTTTTGCATTCCATCATGCCTGCACCAGTGCGTTCGCGCAGTTCTTTAACCATTGCGGCAGTAATAGCCATAACGATACCTCGTTCGTTGGTGATCCAGAATATTTCTGAATCGGATCTGTGTGTGTTTAACCCGGCAGGTTTACCTACCGGGTTAAATGATTTTACTCAGCCTTTTTAGCTGCAGTCTTTTTGCTAGCCTTTTTCTTGGCAGCTTTTTTCTTACTGGCTTTCTTTTTGCTAGTTTTTTTCTTGCTTACTTTAGCCGCATCTTCTTCGCTAGCTTCTTCCTCTTCTACTGCAGGTTTGGCTTCAGTTACTTCTTCTGCCTTGGCAGTTTCTTTCTCTTCTACTTTCTCTTCTACTATCGCAGCAGGCTTCTCTTCAGTAGCAGTAGCTTCTTCTTTCTGCTCGCTAACGGCTACTTTCTTGGCTGTAGCTTTTTTGCTGACTTTTTTCTGCGCAGGTTTTGCAGTTTTACGTGCTACTGGACGACCTTGGTCATCTAGTTCTACGAATTCTTCTGCATTATCTGTAATAGTAGGAGAAGATGCGCGACCTTCCAGAACCGCATCAGCTGCCAGTTCGGTATAAATACGAATTGCGCGAATAGCATCATCATTGCCAGGAATTGGATAATCGATGCCTTCAGGGTTATAGTTGGTATCAACTACGGCAATTACAGGTATGCCGAGTATCTTGGCTTCTTTGATAGCAATATCTTCATGGCCGATATCGACAATAAACAAAGCATCGGGCAGGCCCTTCATCTGTTTAATGCCGCCTAGGCTACGTTCGAGCTTGTCCTGTTCACGTTGCAGTTGTAATACTTCTTTTTTAACCAGCTTATCCATGCTGCCATCTTGCTGCATTTCTTCAAGTTTTTTCAGGCGACGCACTGATTGTTTGATGGTGCGGTAGTTGGTTAACATTCCACCCAACCAGCGATGTGATACATATGGCATATTACAGCGCTGTGCTTCAGCAGCCATAGTTTTGCCAGCGGCACGCTTAGTGCCAACAAACATGATATTACCGCGCCGTGCAGAAAGTTTGCTAATGAAACTCATAGCTTCGTTCAGCATTGGCAGGGTTTTTTCTAAATTAATGATGTGGATCTTGCCACGGGCTCCAAAGATATATGGGGCCATTTTTGGGTTCCAATAACGGGTCTGATGACCGAAATGAACACCGGCTTCTAGCAGTTGACGCATGGTCACATTTGCCATGATTATTTCCTCAATAGTCGGACTCCCGCACGGCCATTATTTTGACATCAAGCGGAGTGAATCCAGGGTTAAACTTCCACGCACCCAATTTAGCTACCTGTGGCCTGATGCGCGGGGTAATTCCTGCATCGGCTTGGTGCTTTTCTGCACCTTCAGGCACCCAGCTAAACATTACTGGTGCATGTGTGAATTTGATACTTGAAACCGCAATTACTATCTAATCGAATAGGCATCAAGAATCAGCCAAACATTATCGCATAAGGGTATCTCTATAGCAATAAGATAATGGCGTGCGCTTCTGGTGGTTTACTGGGAGTGGTTGCTTGTAGGGCTGGGGTTTAAGCTATAAAAAAACCCCGGAAAATGTTGGGACAATTTCCGGGGTTCTAGTTTGTAGCTATTGCTATGGTTAAATAGCCAAGAAAACTCTAGTTCAGGGCTTTAGCCAGGAATTTTTCCATTTTCTTGTAGAGTTCGATGCGGTTTTCTTCTTTACGGAAACCGTGACCTTCGTCTTTCTTCATTATCCACTCGTCATTTGATAGTTTCACGCCCCTTTTCTTCAATGCATCTCTCAGGTCAGTAGCATGCTGCTTGACCACTCTTGGGTCTAGTGCTCCATGCACAATCATTAGCGGTGCTGTGATCTTGTCAACATGATCCAGAGGAGACATACGCTTCATTAGGGCCTCATCTGCAGGGTCCCCGATCTGAATCTTCATTAATTCTTTAGCAGGCTCCCACGATTTAGGCATTGATGTGAAGAGCAAGCCAACATCAGTTACTCCAACATAGTTGATTCCACACTTGTACAGATCAGGGGTGAAGGTTAGTCCTGCCATGGTTGCATAACCACCATAGCTGGCTCCATAAATACAGACTTTATCTGGATCAGCAATACCTTCATCAACCAAGTACTTAACTGCATCTGTAATGTCGTTCTGCATTTCTGCACCCCATTTGCCGCCATAACCGGCTTGCTCGAATTCGCGCCCATAACCACCAGATCCGCGGAAGTTAACTTGCACTGTGGCATAGCCACGACTAGCAAAGAATTGATGTTCGGCATTGAAGCCCCAAAAATCACGAACCCCAAAAGGACCACCATGTGGATTAATAATAATTGGTAGGTTCTTGCCACTGGAATTATTAGGAATAGTTATATAGCCGCGTATATCCAGGCCATCACGACTCACAAACTTAATTGGCTTCATAGGCGACATTTCATCAGGTTTGATAGATGACATGGCTGGTAAAATCCAACGCAATTTATTAGTGTTTCTGTCAAAAATATAGTATTGACCAGGATCTAAGTCGCTGCCCACATGCACAATGCTAATCATTTCATCTTTTGTTGAGCTGGTGAAATTAACTTGCTTGTCGGGGAATGCCTGACCCAGGCTATCTCTTACTTGCTTTTCTTTCTCATCGAAAATAACTTGGCGGGGGTATTCATCAAAATATGTTACACCGAGCAGTTTGTTTTGTTTTTCGGAGAAAATCATACCGCCCATATCTACATCATCGCGGCCGTATATTAATTCACCCAATTTATCGGTATTTGGGTCATAGGTGTAGAAAGCTCTTGTATCTCTACCAACGTTGGACATGGCATAGAGCGTTGTGTTGGTGGCATCAAAACCGATAGGGCTAATGTTTTCATCGGTAACTTGAAACTCTCTTATTAGTCTGAATTCTTTTTCACCTATATCTTTGTAGAAAAACTTGCCATTTAGACCGTCCATAGATGAACCACCACGTACATTACCTGCATTATCTACCAACCAGCCGGTTACATCACCAGGGTTTTTGGCAATAAGTTTCATTTTGCCATTAGTCTTGCGTCTATTATCCCAGTGGCTATTAATATTTAGTTTATAAATATCTGGAGCAGTAGCATTGCGACCATTGTATTGAACGATTACATGATCAGGGTCATCAACCAACCGATTAATTACACTGGCACTTCGTACTCCACCGGCGCCAAAAGTTGCACCTACCAAGAGTTTTACTTTAGCTTTTTCATCGGTTTTTACAGAATAAATAGAGAAGCCCTCTCTACCGCCACTGCTATCCATGGTGAAGATGATCTTTTCATTATTGGCCCAGAAAAACCCACCAACATTAGTTTCGTCGAATTGGGTTAAAGCCTTGGCGTTCTTTAAATTGGCGACCTCAAGCATGGTAATGTTCCGACGCTTGTTAATAGTGGATATAACCGCCAGAAATTTCCCATTTGGGGATAACTGAAGCCCGGAGTAGTCAGCGTTTTTGAAGAAGTCTTCTACTGGGATATTGCTTGGATTGGCTGTGACATCCAGAGCGGAAAAGGTTAATAATATTGCAATTAGAATACTGTTTAAGATTTTCATAGTTCGTAAATTCCGTGTTTAAGTCAACTACAAGATTGGGCCGTTAGTAACTCGACCCAAACACATAAGGAATGAAGCTTTTATGCTTTTTGCAGCACAAGATTAACAATTATAAGGAAAATTTCAGTTTTTATCCACGAAGTTCACAATCAAGTGATTTGTCATCCTCTCAATAGAGGCTGTGCTAAAACCCCCAGCCTGTGACAGATTTTTGGCCCCTGCGTACTAT
>CAZEFU010000110.1:0-6343 GCA_964511515.1 uncultured Wenzhouxiangellaceae bacterium | reverse complement strand
TCCAGTTGCATTAGGCAGGCGGTCTTTTCTATGGGAATCGCCGCGCTAATAAATGGCATCTGCACAGCCCCTGGGCAATTCTCACCAGTCAAGCGGGATGATTCTCTATCTACCCAGAGATTCTCAACCCCGCGCGGGTACTCAAGTTGCCAATCAGACAGTGGTATTTCTTTG
Organism: uncultured Wenzhouxiangellaceae bacterium; assembly: GCA_964511515.1. Lineage (GTDB taxonomy): Bacteria > Pseudomonadota > Gammaproteobacteria > Xanthomonadales > SZUA-36 > SZUA-51. Next base: position 6,169 of record CAZEFU010000110.1, on the reverse strand, counting down.
AAGGCTCTAGCCCAAAGTCGCAGCGCTGCACTGGAGCCTGTGACCTTGGCTGGCTGATTATCATCGCGCCCTACCCAGACCACTCCCAAGCGTTGATCAGTATAGCCGACAAACCAACTATCTTTGCGGTCATTGGTGGTTCCAGTTTTACCTGCAATGGTAGTGTCTCGCCCTAACAATGAAGGTAAAGCCTTGGCTGTGCCCTCAATGGTCACTCGGCTTAATGCATAGTTAAGAACCGATATCGCTTCACGGTTTTGCAAAGGTTTCAGGGTAAGGCGGAAGGATTCTTCTAGGGCTCCGCCCTCGGCAATTACGGCGGTCACTGAGCGCAGCGGGACGCGATAACCACCTGCTGCCAAGCTTTGATAAATTCCTGCCACTTCCAGCGGGGTTAATTCCAATGCGCCTAAAATCACCGCTGGTACTGGAGTGACATCCAAATCCAGACCGTAACGCTGTAATGACTGCAGTATATGAGTCGGACCAAAGCTCATGCCGAGGTTAACGGTTGCCAGGTTCCACGAATTTACCAGTGCATCCAGCAAAGCCACATCACCATGTTCTACGTTGGTATAGTTTCGAGGCTGCCAATAATCACCGTTAGCTAAGCGCAAGTTGACAGCGCTATCATCTATAGTGCTAAGCAGATTAAATTGCTCAGGGTGTTCCAGAGCCAGCAAATAAACCAGTGGCTTCATAATTGAACCGATTTGACGGCGAGCATCAAGCGCACGGTTAAAGCCTGCCCGGCCGGGTATGCGGTCACCTACCAGAGCGTGAATTTCCCCGTTTTGCACATCGGTAATTATAAAAGCCGCTTGTAATTCTTTAGGTAAGCCACGATCACTCAGGTTCTTTAATCCTTCGGTGACCGCTTTCTCAGCAGCCAGTTGGGTGACTGGTTCTAAAGTTGTAAGAATTGCCAAGCCTTCAGTGCGCAGGTCATTTTCATCGTAGCGTTCCCGCAATTGGCGTTTCACCAAGTCGATAAAACCCCCAGCAGCCAGGCGTAGACCACGTACTTGTTTGGTGACTGCAAGCGGTTGCTTTAGAGCAATTTGCATGTCTTGGCTATTGATAAGACCGGTATCGGCGAAGGTCTGTAATACCAGATCTCGCCGAGTCAGGGCGCGCTCGGGGTTGCGCCTGGGGTTATACCAAGATGCACCTTTGACAATGCCAATTAATAATGCAATTTGGGCAGTATCGAGATTTTGTAAAGGGCGGTCAAAATAAAATCGCGAAGCGCGCGCAAAACCATGCACTGCATAAGCGCCATGCTGACCCATATAAACCTGATTGATATAGGCTTCCAGAATTTCACTTTTACTAAAATGAAATTCCAGCAACAAAGCCATTAAGGCTTCATTAACTTTACGCAATATGGTCTGACTGGAATCAAGAAATAGATTTTTCACCAGTTGCTGAGTCAGGGTTGAGCCGCCCTGATCAATTCTGCCACTGCGGATATCTGCCCAAAGGGCGCGGGCTATGGCTTTGGGGTCAACTCCGTGATGGCTTTTAAAGCGCCTGTCCTCGACCGCTTGCAAACCTGCAACTAGTAATGGGGGGATCTCGGCTAATGGTAGAAGTTCGCGGTCTTCTTTATCCAGTGGGTATATCGAGGCTATTTTGGCAGGATCCAAACGCGCCAAAGCTAGAGTATTGCCGGAAAGGTCTTCAATTTTACCAACTTTGCCAGCAACAATTTCTATTTGCCAGTGCTCGGCAGCTTGACGACCATCGGCAAATTCAAAATCACGGCTATAAATGCGCCAGTGATTTCCAGATCGAGAATAGCTACCAGGCGCGACCGTTGATTCAGTTTTTCTATAAGCTGCTGCTTGCAGTTCAATAAGCAAGTCTTTGCTGCTGATTTCCTGGCCGGTATAGAGAGTGAGTGGGCGGGCGTAGACTCGCGAAGGCCGCTCCCAAGTCAAGCCAGCAAATTCAAGCTGCACCGTATAGTTAAGGATAAGCATCCAGGGGACCAAGATTCCCAGCCCCAGACCAGTCATAAACACGAATATTCGCCACAACAAGCGACCCCAGAAAGGCTGCTTAGCAGGCGCCTTACGCCGAGCCTTTACGCCAGGCTTACGCCTAACTTTACGGCTAGCCTTTTTACGCGTCTTTTTGGTGCTGGTTTTCTTTTTTACCATTGCAGTTTGACCACTGTGGCAAGGCTAAAGTTTAGGGGCAAAATCATGGTAATACCCTAATCCCTACATAGAAACGCGACTATAGCACAAGCTCTTGACGCGCCTGGCAAATCTAAAAAGTGACTCATCACCAGTGAGGTGACTACGCACTTTTTATATTCACCACGCACATCAATATCTTGCACTCTATTTCACGCTTTTATGTAGGGATTAGGGTAATATTTTATCTGATTTTTTCACCTACCGGCAAAACAAGTTGATTTGCCCGAGGAATGCCATTTTCTAGCTTGCAGCAATGCTTCGGATTACAGTTGTAGAATTGCTCCTACAGTACTTATAGGCTACTTTACCAAGCTTGCAATGATATAATTTACCGCAGTATGAAACAAGCAGATAATCAGAACAAACCCGCCCAAATTATCGTTTGCCTGCTACCTGGCAAGGCGGCGGCACTGCAATGGCTGCAAACTCCATGCAAGTCGATTGAGAAAATTTATCACCTGTCTGCTTGCCAGTCCGATTTAAGCCAGCTAAATGATGTCGTTTCTATTGATATTTCTGTTACTGATCTGGCAGGCTATCTGGCAATTATTCAAGCCCAACACCCTGCTACTCAAATCTTGCTGGTAAATGAAGATATCGAATTACCTGATTACTGGCTGCGCCGTTTGCAGACTGTGGCCAATGCAACTGATCAAAATGCTGTTGTTACTTGTTTGGGCAACACATCTTCGCGATTAAACCCACTAGCAAGCGGCGTAGCCGATAAATATACCGACCAGCAAGTTTACCTGCTGGCTGCTGGCAGTTGGTTTACCGATAGCCATTGGCCGATGTCACTGGCATTAATACAAGCAGAGGCCAGTGCCTGCCTGATTAAATATAATGCAAGCTGCGCTAGTGCCAGTGATATTCTACAACTTGAGCAACTACAAATTGCCGTCTGCGCTAGTCTGTATTGCACATCCAGTAGCAAGACTAAGGCCAATCCACTGCCAGCTTTAGGAGAAATTAGCCAAGGTCTATCGAACTGGCAAACTCAGATTGAGAAGGCATTCCCCCTGCCAGGTTTGGATGAGAAGCCGGTTTTATTGCACCTGAGCCATAATTGGGGTGGCGGAATTGATCGCTGGATAGATGATTTCTGCCGCACTGATACTGAGCATCATAATTTAATTCTGCAAGCCAGAGCGGTTACTGAATCTTTACAAAATAACCTTAGCTTATATGTATGGACTGACACCGGGCGAGAAGAAATTGGAGCTTGGTGTTTACAGCCAGCCATTGAAGCCAGCGCAATTGAACACCCGCAGTACAGCGAGATTCTACGGCAGATATGTAGTAATTATGCACTGGACCAAATACTGGTATCTTCACTGATTGGTCATTCATTAGATGCCCTGCGCACCGACTTGCCATATATCCAGATTATCCATGACTACTACCCGCTTTGGCCATTCCTTACTGAAGACCCCAGCAGATTTACCGATACCGCGGATAAATTTGATTTTCTGCAGGCCTGGGAAACACTCCGAGACCAGCCTGGCGTTAGCCTGCCCGGCAATCATAGCCTGGCATATTGGATGCAATTACAAAATGAGTATCGGCAACTAATTGAGACCGCTAAGGTTAGCAGAGTAGCGCCAAGCCAGGCAGCCGCCACAATCAGCCATTTACTTAACCCCAAGAGTAATACAGAAATACAAGTTATCCCTCATGGCTTGGACACAACCAATTTAAATAAATTACCCGCACCTAAACACAAGTCCAAAAAATTACGCTTATTAGTACCTGGCAGAATTCACGCTGGCAAAGGTAAACAATTATTGCTGGATGCCATTCCTGCAATAAGTCAATTTGCTGATATCTACCTGCTTGGTAGCGGCAAAGATGGCGAAGATTTTTTTGGGCTCGCCGGGGTAAATATAATCTATCAGTATCAAGCCGATAAGCTTGCAACTGAAGCTGCAAAAATTGATGCCGATGCTGCCTTATTGTTATCTACAGTACCGGAAACCTGGAGCTATACCTTTTCTGAAATGACCGCTTTGGGAATTCCGGTTATTGCTACTCGTATTGGGGCGTTTATTGAGAGAATAGAAGCACTGGGAAGTGGTTGGTTAATTGAAGCTGATAGCGAAAGCCTGGTCGCGCAAATTAAGTTACTGGCCAAGGAACCAGGGAAGCTGTCACAGGCACGGGAAAAACTAAAACAAATTGACAGCCTCGATTTGCAAAGCATGTTATCTGCGTACACGCCGTTGTTAGTTAATAAGAGCGGCATGCATGCAAGCGCTAGCCAAATCTCTCTGGCAATGTTACAAACTGATATGGCAAGTCTGCGCAAAAACCAACTGCAACTACAATTTGTTGAGTTAAAGACCAAACTTGTCGGGCAAACTGCTGAGTTACAAAAGCGTGCCGACTGGGCAAATGCCGTTAACGCTGAAATTCAACAAACTCAGGATGTTCTGAAGAAATCACAATATGTTCTGAGCCAAACACAAGACGCCCTGGTTAACACTCAAAGTGATTTTGAACAACATACTATAGAAGCAGGCCTAGAGATAGAGCGATTAAATGATGCCCTGATTGAGCGCACTCAATGGGCGCAGGCGGAAATCAGCAGACTGGAAGATCAATCCCAGAGCTGGGAGGCAATGTATACACAAAAGGCCGATACCCTACAGCAGGTTTTAGGTAGCCGCTCATGGCGATTAACCAAACCCTTGCGCGCCATCACCAGGTTTAGTCGAAACCTGAAAGAAATGCAGGCATGGAACCCTAAACGCTGGCCGTATATTTTCAAGCGTCTACGGCAAAGCCTGGCAGTTCGTGGCTTAAACGGTACTTTACGAAGAGCGCAGAGCCATCAGGAAGCTGCGGAAAGACCCAATATTAAAGCTGTATTAAAACCCATCGAAATGCTCAAGCAACGGCTTGATATTAATTCTGATCCGGTGATCCACGAGCACGCATTTCCAGTTATCGAAAAACCAGTGGTTTCGATTATTATTCCACTGTTTAATCAGTACCTGTACACCCAGGCATGTCTTGAATCCTTAAAGTCCGCGGCTAATTCAGCAAGTTTCGAGATTATTCTGGTTGATGACTGCTCTAGTGATAAAACTACTGAGTTACTGGCTGCTTGCACCGGTACACGTCAACTAATAAATGAAAACAATTTCGGCTTTATTGGTAGCTGTAATCGTGGTGCTGAAATTGCCAATGGAGAGTATCTGGTATTTTTAAATAACGATACCCAGGTAACTGATAACTGGCTAGATACCCTGCTTGCCACTTTCTCCGAGTTTCCGCAGGCGGGTATTGTTGGTTCCAGGTTGGTGTATCCAGACGGCAGCCTGCAAGAATCTGGTGGGATTGTTTTTAAAGATGCAAGCGGTTGGAATTATGGGCGCAACGGAAATGCCGATGATCCACGCTACCTATTTGTGCGTGAAGTAGATTATGTTTCTGGTGCAGCTTTAATGATTCGCACAGAAATGTTCACACAGCTTGGTGGTTTTGATGGTTACTATGCACCTGCATATTATGAAGATACTGATCTTGCCTTTAAATGCCGTAAAGCTGGCTATCAGGTATTGGTACAACCACGCTCAACAGTAATTCATCATGAGGGCATTAGCTCAGGCACCGACCTTGATCAAGGCATGAAGAAATACCAACTTGTCAATCATAAGAAATTTCAGCAGCGTTGGAGTGAAGAGTTAAAACAACAACCAGAGCCAATCACCGATCCGGAAGACACTGCAACTGTTAGAGCAGCAGCAGAGCATTATTCAGAAAAAAGGCTATTGATTATTGATGCCACTACCCCCAATCCAGACCAGGACTCAGGTAGTGTAAGAATAATAAATATAATGCGTATATTCCGTGACCTTGGTTATCAGATTACCTTTTTCCCGGATAATCGCCAGTGGGATGGTAGATACAGTGAAGCCCTACAGTCCCTTGGTGTTGAGGTACTGTTTGGAGAGTGGATT
>CAZEFU010000109.1:0-6343 GCA_964511515.1 uncultured Wenzhouxiangellaceae bacterium | reverse complement strand
TAGGTGATGCTGCAGTTGCGGTGAACCCGGATGATGATCGCTATACAGGTTTACTCGGCACCGAGCTCGAATTACCCCTGTGCGATCGCTACCTGCCAGTAATTGCCGATGATTATGTGGAAGCTGAATTTGGCACCGGTTGTGTAAAAATCACGCCAGCTCATGATTTCAATGATTATGAAATTGGTAAACGCCATGATTTACCGATGTTAAATATCTTAAATGATGATGCCACTCTCAACGACAACGTACCTGCAGCCTACCAAGGTATGGATAGGTTTACTGCACGAGAAAAAATTGTTGCAGAACTCGATGCTGCCGGTTTACTGGAGAAAGTTGAAGACCACCGCCTGGTAATTCCACGTGGGGACCGTTCCGGTGCCATAGTTGAGCCGTATCTTACCGACCAGTGGTATATCAAGATTGAGCCCCTGGCAAAACCTGCCATTGCCGCTGTCGAAAACGGAGATATTCGCTTTGTACCCGAGAACTGGACCAAAACCTATTTTGAATGGATGCGCAATATTCAAGATTGGTGCATTTCCCGTCAATTGTGGTGGGGTCACCGCATCCCAGCCTGGTATGACCAGGACGGGAAAATATATGTTGGCGAAGATGAAGCAACTATCCGCAAACAAAACTCTCTGGCTGATACTGTGATTTTACGTCAGGATGAAGATGTTCTCGATACTTGGTTTTCATCCGCGCTATGGCCATTTACTACTTTAGGCTGGCCTGAAGATACTGAGCGACTAGATACTTTCTACCCAACATCGGTGCTGGTTACCGGTTTCGATATTATCTTTTTCTGGGTAGCCAGAATGATAATGATGGGCATAAAATTCACCGGCAAAATACCCTTTACTGAAATTTATATGCATGGCCTGATCCGCGATTCGCAAGGCCAGAAAATGTCTAAGTCCAAAGGTAATGTTCTTGATCCATTAGATTTGATCCATGGAATCGAACTAGAAGCACTAGTTGAAAAACGCACACAAGGCCTGATGCAACCAAAAATGGCACCTACCATTGAGCGCGCCACCCGCAGGGAGTTTCCTGACGGCATTCAGGCTTATGGTACCGATGCACTGCGCTTCACTTTTGCATCCCAAGCAACTAACGGCCGTGATATTCGTTTCGACATGGTGCGCATTGAAGGCTATCGTAATTTCTGCAACAAGCTCTGGAATGCCAGTCGCTATGTATTAATGCAAAGCGAAAGCCATACAATTACAACACCAAAGGCAAGCGACCTTACCAGTATTGATCTGTGGATTCTGTCACGCTTTAACCAAGCCGTAAGCGAGGTTCGCGGACATATCGATAGTTATCGTTTTGATCTTGCCAGCCAAGCATTATATGAACTGGTCTGGGATGAATTTTGTGACTGGTATTTGGAGCTGAGCAAACCACAATTAAAACACGGTGATAGCGCTAGCAAGAATGCCACCCGCCACACTCTGCATACAGTTTTAGAAGGTATTTTGCGTCTATTGCATCCGTTTATGCCTTTTATCAGCGAAGAGATATGGCAACGCCTAGCACCAGCACTGGATATATCTGAGCCCACCATCATGACTCAGAAATACCCTGAGGCCGGTAGCAGAAACACATCGGCTGAAGCTGATATTGAGTGGTTAAAGCAAATGATTTCCGGCTTGAGGCGGATTCGTAGCGAGCTTAATTTACCACCAGGAAAGCCTTTGCCATTGTTGTTACAAGGTGGCACTGATAGCGATGCTGAGCGTGTAGTAAGGTTTACTGAGCTGTTATCAGCACTGGCCCGAATAGAGTCAATTGAACAAGTTGGCGAAGATGGCTGTAATGAAGAATGCGCGGTTGCTCTGGTTGATCAACTGCAGCTTCTAATTCCACTAAAAGGGCTGATAGATACCACCACGGAAATTTCCCGCTTAAAGAAACTGTTGTTAAAAGAAGAAATAGAGCTGAAAAAATCTACCGGCAAACTGGGCAACAAGAAATTTGTCGCCAATGCCCCTGCAGCAGTGGTAACTCAGGAACAAAAACGCTTAGAAGCACATCAGCTTAAAGTTGACCAACTACTTGAGCAAATCAAGAAAATGGAAGCGCTAGCTTAGTTGTAATGCCATCACAATAGCGTCTTCACGCAAGCCACCCGCCCGGTAGTATTCCGGGCGCAAACCAATTTGATTAAAGCCCCGGCTCTCATATAGGCCAATTGCGCTGAGGTTACTGGGACGTACTTCAAGGAACATCACTTCAGCCTTATGCTTTTGTACTTCCAAAATAACCCAGTCAAGAAAAGCCCCACCCAAGCCTTTACCCTGATACTCAGGATTGATGCACAAATTGAGTAGGTGTGATTCACCTGCCCCAATGCTAGTGATGCAATAGCCGTAAAGATGACCATCGCTGTTCAATAACCAGCCGGGCAGGCCTGACTTCAAACAGCCATTAAATATATTTCTGCTCCAAGGAAATGGGTAGGCTTGTTGTTCTAATTCTATAAGCAGATCAAGATCAGCAACCAGAATTGGCCTGACCCATTTACCTATATCTTGTTTAGTTTCTAAGAGCTCGATATGCAGATCACTGCGCAGAAACTGCTTTAAGCTGTTCCCAGAGCTTGCGTTTAAGGTCTTTAGAGTCAGCCAACTGTGGCAAGGCTGGTGCAGTAATTAGATCCACAGACAGCTCGCCAATAGATGTTTTTGCTTGGGCGATAAATTTCGCAGAGCCAAATACAATCAGCCGAGTAATTAATTGGTCTTTGATACTGGCAGTTAAAGTAATTGATGATTCAGATTGCTGACTCACTAACAGACCACCATCGGTACCAGTCGCAGCTTGTATCTTTGCCAGCAAGGCTTTTTCGCTAGCGCTAATATCCTTACTCTCAGTCAGCCACATAAAGCCACTGACCGCACTTCCACTCAGTTGAATTCTGATTTCTGTTTGCGCCTCAGGTTTATCTTGGCTCAATACTGGTTGTGCAATTTTTGTGTCGTAGTTAACCACTGTTTTACGTTGCAACCACACTGGAATACCAATTTCTCCCAGAATCTGCTGTTGGCGCTTATTCATCGGTATTATGATCTGCAGATGATTGAGATTTTTTCGGGTTTTTCATTGTTTTCCGCAAACGATGGCGCTGCATTCCCAGCAAAGTCATAACAATACCGGAGCCGATATAAATAATGCCGACTATTAACAACACAGTTGGTGGGTCTATTGCCAACAATACCAGCAATAACATCAATACAAATATCCATAGTATGGATACCTTGTCGCCATCAGGTCCAGATTTAAAACTAAAATAACGAACTCTTGAAAACATCAGCAAACCTAAGGCTGGGGTAACTATCAACATTACCCAGGTCAAATCACTACCTGTAATTCCTTGATCCACACCAAACCAGACCAAAGCTGCCAACAGCCCGGCGGCTGCTGGACTAGCTAGGCCTTGGAAATAGGCTTTATCTGCAACTCCCGCTTGCGTGTTAAAGCGCGCCAAGCGTAACGCCGCGCAAGATGTATAGACAAACGCTGCCAACCACCCTAATTTGCCCATTACTGGGGAAATCTCAGAGAGTCCAGAGAGTGACCAGTTAAATGCCAATAAAGCAGGTGCCAGCCCGAATGAGATCAAATCGGATAAAGAATCATATTGCACCCCAAATTCGCTCTGGGTATTGGTCAAGCGAGCAATTCTTCCATCTAACCCATCAAAAATACCCGCCAATAAAATTGCTATTGCGGCATTTTCAAAATTCCCATTGATACCCGCAATAATTGAATAAAACCCGGCAAAAAGAGCCGCTGTCGTCATCAAATTAGGTAATAAATAAACACCACGGGAAGGCTTAGCTTTATTTTGTGAATCAGTCATTGATCCGTATCTCATTAGCGTGAAGATCTTCATTTTAACCTAATCCCTAACTAGAAGCGTAAAATACAGCGTCATTAAGCACCAAGTTTTGATCTCTGAGATCCTAGTTATATTTAAAACCATCAAGTCAGTACACAGTCATTATTTAGTAAAAGCTACTTCAACGGGCTATACTGATATGCAAAGAGCAATCCTGGAGCTAGGATAATGATCAGAAAAGCCGTTACTCGTACTCAAATTTTCCTATTCATTGCCGGTATGGCGCTAAGCCTGCAATTTGTATTTGCTGGTGAGATCTATCGCTGGGTCGATGAAAATGGGGTTGTGAGCTATGGGGAAAAAATCCCCAAAGGCATAACTGCTACAGAGATAAAGCCTGATATTCATAAGGTTGGGACGATTAGCACTGATAGCGCTGCTGAAGAACCAGAGCCTGAAAGTCAATCCGGTGGTCAGCCTACAAGAAGCCAAGCTGATATCCGCAAAGAGCGCGAGAGTAATTGCTCCATAGCCAGAGATAATATTTCCCGGCTTGAGCCTGGTATACGAGTAATGGTTGCTGATGAAGATGGTAAACCCAAGATTCTTGAAGGCGAAAAGCGACTGGCATGGCTAAAGCGTTCAAAAGAAGCAGAAGCCAAGTATTGCGACTAAGATAGAAAATTTGCACACCCATTCAACTCTCGGTGCGTTACGCCGACTCTGTCCGGCTAACTGCGCCCTACTTCCGGGTTTGGTGGAATGCTGGTGGTAGGCAGGATAGAATAGACTGCAAATAAACCCATGCCCGCCCAGGCACTGCAACACCAGGATTAAATAGATAATGAAAGTCTCTAAATTCCATCTGGCCACCACCAGAGAAACCCCTGCTGATGCTGAAATTACATCACATCGACTAATGCTACGCTGCGGCATGATCCGCAAGCTTACTTCCGGCATTTACACTTGGTCACCCCTCGGGCTGCGGGTATTACGCAAGGTAGAGAATATTGTTCGTGAGGAAATGGACCGAGCTGGCGGGCTGGAAATGTTAATGCCATCAGTACAACCTGCCGAGCTCTGGGAAGAAAGCGGGCGCTGGGATCAATTTGGTCCACAGTTATTAAAAATGACTGACCGCGGGGGTCGGCAATACGCCTTTGGCCCAACCCACGAAGAAGTAATTACAGATTGGGCCAGAAACGAGCTGAAAAGTTACAAGCAACTACCAGCTACTTTCTATCAAATTCAAACTAAATTCAGAGATGAAATAAGGCCTCGCTTTGGAGTGATGCGAGCGCGTGAATTTATCATGAAGGATGCATACTCTTTCCATATTGACGCTAACAGTCTTGAGCAAACTTACGAGCTAATGTTTGCCGCGTACAGTGCAATATTTACCCGTCTGGGTTTGGACTTCAGAGCAGTACAGGCAGATTCCGGAGCTATTGGTGGCAGTGCCTCACATGAATTTCATGTGCTTGCTGATTCCGGTGAAGACCTGATCGCATTCTCAGATCAAAGTGACTATGCCGCCAATACAGAACTTGCTGAAGCTTTACCGCACATTCAATCAGCACCTGCTGGAAAACAAGATCTAGAAAAAGTTGCAACCCCGGATACCCATACAATTGAGGCTGTATGTGTCAGCCTGAAACTAGAGCCTGCTCAAACTCTAAAAACACTTATTGTTACCGGCACCGATGGTTTAATCGCACTGGTTCTGCGCGGCGATCACAATTTAAATGAAGTCAAAGCAGAAAAACTACCTGGCGTAGCCTCACCATTGCAACTGGCGAACGAAAAAACCATACAAGCCAAGCTAGGTTGCGGGGTTGGGTCTTTGGGACCAGTTGGTTTAAAAATTCCTACTATCATCGATCGCAGTGCCGCCGTAGTCGCTGATTTTTGCTGTGGCGCTAATGAAGATGGCTACCACTACACTGGCGCTAACTGGGGTCGTGATGCAGAAGCTACGCAAGTGGAAGATCTGCGCACCGTAGTAGCTGGAGATCCTAGCCCAGACGGTAAAGGCACATTATCCTTATTGCGCGGGATCGAGGTCGGGCATATTTTTCAACTTGGCACAAAATACTCAGAATCCATGCATGCGGTAGTCCTGGGTGAAGATGGTAAGTCACACGCCATGCCAATGGGTTGTTATGGCATTGGTGTATCCAGAATTGTAGCTGCGGCAATAGAGCAAAATCATGATGACAAAGGCATAATCTGGCCAGCACCATTGGCTCCCTTTCAGGTGGCATTGTTACCGATGAATATGAAAAAATCACATCGGGTTCGAGAAGCAGCCGAGGCTTTATATGTTGAACTGCAAGGCGCTGGAATTGATGTGCTCTTTGATGACAGGCCAGTACGCCCTGGGGTGATGTTTAATGATATGGAGCTAATTGGTATTCCACATCGAATCGTGATTGGCGAGCGTAGTTTGGATGCTGGTGAGCTTGAATACCGAGCGCGTGATCAGAGCGATAA
>CAZEFU010000108.1:0-6398 GCA_964511515.1 uncultured Wenzhouxiangellaceae bacterium | reverse complement strand
TCGCTAGCACTCTACCCATGATTGCCCCCAAGTTTGCTTGGGCCAACTCCAATCAAACAGGTGATGAGAATATACTGGTTGTGGTATTTCTTGGCGGTGGTGCTGATGGTCTAAGTATTGTCGCGCCTATGGGTGATGGTAACTACTTTGACCTCCGTCCTACATTGGCTTTAAAAGAACCGAACAGCGGCGAAGGCTCGAGTCTGGATCTTGATGGCTTTTATGCCATGCATCCAACAATGACCAAACTCCACCAACGCTTCATGAATGGTGACCTGGCAGTTGTTCAGGCAACCGGACTAACCAGTGACTCACACTCACACTTCACTTCTCAGGACTTAATGCAACGCGGTATAGTCTTGGAGCAAGCCGGCCCACAAGGCTGGTTAAACCGGCACTTATCTGTGCTGGAGAATCAAGACTCGGTTTTTCAGGCTGTTGGTCTTGGCAGTACCCTGCCGCGGTCATTGATTGGTGAATTCCCAGCATTAAGCATGAGTTCAATTTCTGATTTCGGCTTTAATACCAATGAAATACTTGGGTCAGTACTAGAGAACTCTTTTACTGCAATCTATAATCAGGAAACCCTGATAGATATAGAATCACAGAAAGCACTGGCAGCAATGGAAGAATTACGTCTGGCAGATCCCGCACAATATACGCCTCAAAATGGTGCTATATATCCAGAAACTCTATTCGGTCAGAACTTCAAGGAAGTCGGTCAACTGATTCGTGCTGATTTGGGAATGACCACCGCATCACTGGTAATTCACGGCTGGGATCACCACGATAATATCGAGACAGTATTGCCTGGCATTCTCACCGAGCTTAGTGAGACGCTGGATGCATTTGCCACCGATATGGGTGTAGATATGGATCGAATCACTGTAGTGACAATGTCAGAATTTGGCCGCCGTGCTTACGAAAATGGTTCAGCTGGATTTGATCATGGCCATGGCAGCTTTATGCTGGCAATGGGTGGCGGCGTACTTGGTGGCCAGGTTTATGGCGACTGGCCAGGGCTTGCACCGGAAAACCTGGTGTTTACTGGTGACCTGGATATTACTACCGACTACCGCACAGTTTTGGCTGAGTTGCTGAGCAAGCGCTTCGGGCAAAGTGATTTCCAGACCGTTTTCCCCGACTGGACTCCTGAGGCTGAACTAGGGCTGTTTATCTAATAAACCAAGGGGCTGGTATTCCAGCCCCTCTTCTTTACAAACCCTTAAAAGAGCGTATTTGCCGTCGTTGACGCTTATCCGGCCTACGCACTGGCCCAGATCGATTAGCATGATACTGCAAGCGTCTCAACTCGGCTAAATCTTCGCGCTTTTTCTTATCCTCTACAGACTCATTATATAGTTGCTGGGCAACACTTGCTGGACCCCGGCGAGCACTAAGAGCAACAATATTGAGGTGGTATTCATCAGCACCACGCAAAAGGCGTACTTTATCGCCAGCATGCACTTGTTTCGAGGGTTTTACTCTGACTCCGTTTAAGTGAATTTTACCGCTGCTTACCGCTTTCCTGGCCAATGAGCGTGTTTTAAAAAACCTAGCTGCCCATAACCATTTGTCAATTCGTAACTCATCCATCAGACTATGTTACCTTAAGCAATCATTGAAGCGGAAAATGTATGCGTAGCACGAATATAAAATACCTGCCTGAAATTGATCACCTTAGGGCGTTTGCCGCCTTATTAATAATTTTTTACCACGGCTTGCATTTGTACACTTGGGAATTTAGGTTTCAGACTGCGTTTGAATTTACCGAATGGCCCAAAGTCATGAACCCAATAGAGGCCTTTTTGTTAGAGGGGCACACTGCTGTGGCCTTTTTTATGGTGCTTAGCGGCTTTATATTCACCCTTGGCTGTTATCAGCAGAAAATTTCTTATAAGGGTTTTATTCGTAACCGGTTTTTACGCACCTATCCTTTGTTTCTGTTTATGATTGTGCTTGGAATTAGTGTCTATCCTGGTAATTTTGAATGGGCTGGTTTATTTAAAACAATATTCTTCCTGGCAAATTATCCAAGTGCTTTAGATCTTGGTTCGTTCTCCGCAATGTTTTGGGCCATTGCCATTGAGTGGCAATTCTATCTTCTATTCCCCTTACTAATTTGGATCATGAACCGTTATGGGACGTTCAGTATTGTCAATATGATTCTCATAATGATAGCTGTGCGTATGTTTATTCTGTACCAGAGTGGTGATATACAAATGACTGCGTATATGACTATTTGGGGGCGTTTTGATCAGTTTTTAATTGGTATGCTATTGGGCACATACTACCAGAATAGTTTTAAAGCAAGTAAAAAACTTGATTGGGGATTTCTATTGGCATTAATAATACTGTTCATCAGCATGTCTATTTTCAACCGCTTTGGTGGCTGGCCGGTAGAAGCTGACTGGAAGATTATTTGGCCAACGTGGGAGGCAATGATCTGGGCATTTCTTATTCTTACTTATTGTTCTTTCTCTAGGCATATTCCGCAAATAATCTCGCGGGCGCTAGTTGCCATTGGCACTATCAGTTATTCACTTTACCTAATTCATTTTTTGGTAATTAATGAATTGATAAGCAAGCAGTTGTTTATCCATATTAGCAGTGCGCCAATGTGGAATGCCCTTGCAAATACTGCCTTAATTGCCCTGCCTGTGACTTTGTTGGTTTCAGCCAGCACTTATCGTTGGGTTGAAAAACCATTCTTAAACCAGCGTGGTAAATACAAACTATAGTTTTATGAACTGGCTGCTTGGCTTGGAGAATGTCCCATCCAGCGTTTATAGGCACGAGAAAACGAGGAAGTCTCTGCAAAGCCAAGTAAAAAAGAAACCTCGGTTAGCGATAAGCTCTTGTCCCTGATGTACTCATTGGCAAGTTCGGTTCTCACCGCAGTCAGAAGCTGCTTGAAAGTACAACCCTCTGCTTTTAGTCGCCGTTGCAAGGTTCTGGAGGTCATATGAAATTTATTGGCAACACTGGCGTCGGTAACTTGCCCACCAGGCAACTGCTGGGTGATCTCATGACGAACTCTGGAAACTATATCTTGCTTGTCCACATCAAGAAGGTATTGCCGAATAATCTCTAAATTCATTTGCCGCAGTTGCTCATTCGCATTTAAGCAAACTTTCTCTGCTTGAGTCCTGTTAAAGCTCACCTGCAATGCCCTTGCACCAAAATTAACCGGGCATTTAAAGAAGGCATAATAAGCTGATGCATCCACTGGATCCTGATGACACAAGTCAACAGATTCAGGGTTCAGTGATATTCCATAGTTGGCTCTGCACATCATTACCAACATTGCAGCCAAGCCATCTTCTCGCAATTGTGGGATCAGAGATTCACGCAAGGTTATTATTTCCACAGTAATCTGATCTGGGCTTTCACTCAGGCGGAGTTCCAAACCACTGTTAACCATTCGGATATAACGAGAACAGATTTCAAATGCATTAACCAAGGTTGGGCTTAATAACCAAGCATAACCGAATGCACCCATAAATGATGGGTGCCAAAATTTTGCGTACTTTAAACCAAAGAGTGGATCGCCGCTTAGTTTAGCCGCTTCCGCGCGTAGGCGATCTACAACCTCAAATGGCAGGCGTTTACTGTTATCGGATAATTCACTCCTGCTTATTCCCTCGGCCGCAAACACTTTGCTGGCATCAAGGCCATAAGCTTCGATATGCCGCCACAGAACTGAAAGCGAAGGTGCGTAGAAACTCATCGTTAGAATCCTCTTTTATTAACCTACAAAGTACAACAAAGGGGCGATTGGTGCAAATTGTCGCGTTTGGTCATGTAGTTGTCGCTGATGGTCAAGCCAGAATGTCGCCATTCTTTTATCTTAGAGCCTCCCAAAACTGACCTGAATTAATAAATCGGAGAATTGCATGAACAAGCAACTACATTCAATAAAGGCTGAAGTGATTTTCTGGCGCGATACCATTCGCCAATCAACTAACATTGTGAGTGACAATGAACTTGAGCGTATGCACCAGGCTTTAATTCTTGCCCAAAATAAATTATTAGTGATGGACTTAATCAGGCCATCAGAAATGACAGACTGTGGAATTTCTGTAGCCTATCACTAAACCCCATCGATTACGGATAGTTGATATTTGTCCTTCGACAACTAAGTTGCAGCAAGGATGCTACGCATTTTTCCATTAACAATAAATACTTCGATACATCTCCTGTTATCATACCCGTCAAATAATAGCTTTTACAGGAATAAGCTTTTGCTAAAGCAAACTATAACGCTAATTTTAATTGCTCTTAGCAGCACCCTGCCGGCAGAAGCTGATATAAGTACTCAAGTAACAACCGAACTCACGCCCTTTGGTGCAGTTCGTGCAGGTAATGGTGGTGCAATTCCAGACTGGACAGGAGAAGTTATAACTCTCAGCAATAGCAAACCACTATTTATCATTACTGCTGAAAACCATCGGCAACACCTACAGCAACTCACTGCTGGGCAAATAGCATTATTTGAACACTACCCTCATAGTTTTACTATGCCAATTTACCCAACGGTGCGAACCTTTATTGCACCCGCTGAAATTTATGAAAATACTGCCATAAATGCCACCAACACTAGCCTGAACAAAACCTCTAGCGGCTTTGAAAATGCACTTGGAGGGATTCCATTTCCTATACCAGAATCAGCACTTGAAGTTTATTTTAATCACATTGGTCGCTGGCGTGGAAGGCAACTAAAAAATACCGCAAGTGATGCAGTAGTGCAGAAAAATGGCAAGTTCTCCCTGATTAGCCGCAAGAGCATTGTCAGGTTCGATTCATATATACCGGAACTGGAAAGCGATAATTTCATGTCATTGGTCGCAAGAGTAACTGCCCCTGCAATGAAATCTGGAAACGGCCTATTAGTTCTAGAGCCCCTCGATCAACTAAATAACTCACGTCTAGCGTGGCTATGGGATAAGGGCAGGCGCCGGGCAATTCGTGCACCAAATGTAGCCTATGACCAACCGGTAGTAAGTGCGCAATCTTTAAGAACAGCCGATGATACCGATCTTGTTAATGGCTCACCAGATAGATTTAACTGGGAGTTATTAGAAAAGCGCGAAATTTATATTCCCTATAATAATGATCGCCTCAACAGCAAGGATTTAAAATATAAAGAGATACTAACAAAAAATCATATCAACCCAGAACATACCCGTTATGAATTGCATCGAGTCTGGGTGCTTCGCGCCACACTAAAAAATGAATGGCGGCATATTTATTCGCAACGAGACTTTTATTTAGATGAAGACAGTTGGCAAGTTGTTATTGCCGACCAATATGATAAGGCAGGAAAACTATGGCGGGTAAGTTTATCCTATTCAAAGTTTTACTCGGAATTGCCCGGCATCTTCCCGGTTATCAATGTCTTCCATGATCTACAGAATCAGAGATACAGCGTTATGGGGCTGCAAAATGAACGCTCAAGCAAGAATGAATTTAATGGCGAAAAAGCCAGAGATAGCCTGTTTACTCCATCGGGTTTGAAGCGCTATGTGCAGTAATAGCTAGCCAATCAAGGTAACTATCCTGCAAGCACTGTAGTCTTACCAGACTTATCTCCACAATTTACTACCTCTGAACACTTTCAGGCGGACGCCCAGGCCACGCCGATTTTTCGCGAAAAATACAAGCTTGAAAAAGATCATCGTGGTTAGGCAAAACTTTAAGAATACTGCCATCAGTGTATGGACTCTTCTCTATACGTAACTCTAGAAACAGTTTGTCATCTACCAGCATTTGCATTACACCGTTATCAATTACTAACCGTCCTTCAATGGCCATCTCGTCTGTATAGCTATAATTGTTTTCATCGAATGTAGACCTGACTATGAGTATTTTATTTCTCATAATAGTAAAATCAATAAAGTCTTTACAGTTGCCAGCAAAACCGCGCGTAGGTTCTTCTTTGGCAGGCAGATACAGGCCAGAATGATATCTATAAGTATGATTTTTGGAATGCACCTGTTTGATTTCAATATCAATTAGTTTCGATATTTTATCAATTGTATCCTCGTCAAAAAAGTACTTACCTTGTACAAATAAAGGTGTATCTCGCTCCAGGCTCCAGTAATCTACAACTTCTGCTCGAATACCAAGTTTTCTTAACTCAATTACAACTTGCTCTCTATCATCTCCAAACACAAACACCTTTCCAGATGGTTGCTTGGTTTGTAGAGCACAAGAAACAAGGAGTAGGTTTGAAATACAAAACATGAAGATAAGAACATAGCGCTGCATAAATTAAATTTATCCACACATAGAAAAGAATGATACTAGCAGCCAGTGGAGCAGGTTTGCAAACTAAATGAATCCCGGAGCAAGAGTGCGATGCCCTGCTCCGGGATAATAACTACACCAATAATTTA
>CAZEFU010000107.1:0-6402 GCA_964511515.1 uncultured Wenzhouxiangellaceae bacterium | reverse complement strand
CTGAGGTTCATAGCAACGCTATGGGCCGAAGGAAGACCAAGTCCAGGGGCCCCAGCTTCACCATACTCAAACCCCATCAAAACAGAAGAATTGCAAACTTAGTTTGGCTTTTGGGGCTGGGTTCGAGAGACTGGCGCAGGGCTGGAGTTCCTGGGCGCCGGCCTGGACTGAGGTTCATAGCAACGCTATGGGCCGAAGGAAGACCAAGTCCAGGGGCCCCAGAACCAGCCAGACTCCGAAACCAGCCCCAAAGGCCAAACTCTAATAAAAAAAGCCCCGAACAAATGTTCGGGGCCAATCTGCAGTTTGGTCGTTGGGGTACAGACCAAACCTGTAATCGATCCGTTGAGGGAGGATAACGGATCTTGCGTCACGTAGGAGTGACAGTAATTAAGACTATAAGTAATTTGATTAGTTCAAACAAATATTGGTGTTTTTCTAGGCACGGCTATTATTCTAATTATTCAGGTGTTTATAGCCTACCTAATCACCGCATCCGTGAGCAAATCGCGAATCGTGCTAACTGTTTTCTGGGCGCCTAATTCTCCAGATACATAGCCAGCTAATTTGCTCTCAGCAAAATAATTCTCTAGCTGTTTTACGCTCATTGCAGGTGCTTGTCCCGCTGGATTTGCACTTGTTGATACCAACGGGTGGTTGAATGCTCGACATAAACGCCGGGTCACTGGATGATCACTTACCCGTACTGCCAAGCTTGAATGCTTGCCGGTTAACCAAGCAGGTGTTGGTGCCTGTGCTGGAAATATCCAGCTAACTGGGCCTGGCCAGGTAACTAATGCACGACTCAACTGACAAACGCTAACCGGTACTAGCAAGTTTTGAAATTGCTCGAAATCAGCGGCTACTAAAATCAGGCCTTGCTCAACTGAACGCTGTTTGATTTGCAGTAATTTATTCACAGCTTGCTGATTAAATGGGTCACAGCCAAGACCCCACACAGCCTCTGTTGGCCAGGCAATAACTTCACCATTTAGTAGCGCAGCAAGCGCATCTTCAAGGCTAAGTTGCGGTAGCCGGGCTGACATCTTAAGCGCTGGTTTTGGCCGCTACTTTCTTCTTGGCAACCTTTTTGCGTGCCTTTTTCTTGGCACTTTTCTTTTTGCTGCGCTTCTTCTTGCTACTCTTCTTCTTGGCAGCCTTTTTCTTCGAAGTTTTTTTCTTCTTGCCTTTTTTATCTGGCGCGGCTTCCAAAATTTTCAGGATATCTTCCAGCGATAAAGATTCCCACTCTACATCTTTGGCAATTCTGGCGTTCTTGTTGCCATCGGTAATGAATGGTCCCCAGCGACCCTTAACAATCTGGATTTCTCCCATCGGGGTATCTGGAATAACTTTTAGTATCTTCGCTAAATCAGCAGCTTTTTTCTCTTCAATCAACTCCAAAGCGCGGGCAAGCTCTACTGTGTAGGGGTCATCTTCTTTAAGCGAAACAAATTTACTGGCGTAGCGAATATATGGCCCAAACCTGCCAATGCTAGCTGAGACTTTTTCACCATCAGCGGTCTCGCCTAGTTGGCGGGGTAACTTAAATAACTCTAAGGCCTCATCGAAATCAATTGAGCTTAGTCGCTGACCAGGACGCAAACCAGCAAACTTGGGTTTACCCTCATCTTCAGCGGTACCAATTTGTGCATATGGTCCATAGCGACCCAAACGCACAGATAGCTCCAAACCCGTGGCAGGGTCTTTACCCAGCACGCGTTTATGCCGCGCTTCGTCACGGGAAACTGTTTCTTCTTTGTCTTTTACTCGGGCAATGAACGGTTCCCAAAAGGTGCGTAGCAGGGGTATCCAGTCTTTCTCGCCGCGCGATACTGCATCCAGATTATCTTCCAGCCGGGCAGTGAATTCATAATCCACATAGCGTTCAAAATGCTTGGAAAGAAAGTTTGCCACCACGATTCCGGTATCGGTTGGATGGAAGCGTTTCCGATCCAGCATTACATAATCCCGGTTGACCAGAGTGGAAATAATATTAGCGTAGGTTGATGGTCGCCCAATGCCATATTCTTCCAATACTTTAACCAAGCTGGCTTCAGAATAACGCGGCGGCGGATCTGTGAAATGTTGCTCTGCGCGAATTTCAGCAAGCGGCACTTGCTCGCCTTCTTGTAATTCTGGAAGGCGTTTTTCAGTCTTCTTATCTGCCTGCGGACGGCTCTCTACATACACTGCTAAAAACCCTGGGCGGGCAACGGTTGAACCGGTGGCGCGAAAGGTTGCCCCATCTAAATCAAACTCGGCTGCTACCAGATGCATAATGGCCGGAATCATTTGCGAGGCCATGGTGCGTTGCCAAATTAGCGTATATAGCTTGTATTGCTCCTCATTAAGGAAAGGCTTGACTCGAGCAGGTGTGAGTGCTGCTGAGGTCACACGGATAGCCTCATGCGCTTCCTGAGCGTTTTTAGACTTGGTTTTGTAAGTATTCGGTACTTCAGGCAGCTGATCAGCTCCAAATTGCTGGCTGATCTGCTGTCGAATATCTGCCAGGGCATCTGCAGATAAAGCCACCGAATCGGTACGCATATAGGTGATTAAGCCCTGGGTTTCGCCATTAATGGCAATGCCTTCATATAATTTCTGCGCGGTGCGCATTGTACGCTGGGCAGTAAAACCAACCTTTCTGGCAGCATCTTGTTGCAAGGTGGAAGTTATAAATGGCGCGGCCGGACGACGCTGGCGTTCTTTGCGGGTAATTCGCGCAACTTGCATTTTGTCTTTGGCGTTATTGGCCAGGCGTTCGCGAATAGCCAGGGCTTGATCGGTATTATTTATATCGAATTTTTTAACTTTATCGCCATCTAGAAGATCCAAATTGGCAGTAAAAGCCTCACCATCTTTATTTAAATCAGCCTCAATAGTCCAAAATTCCTGCGGATTGAAAGCTTCAATTTCAGCTTCTCGTTCAACAATTAAACGCAGTGCTGGTGATTGCACCCTGCCAGCAGATAAGCCGGGGCTAACCTTACGCCATAGCAATGGAGATAAACTAAAACCAACCAGACGATCAAGTGCTCGGCGGGCTTGCTGAGCATTTACCAGATCCATTTGCAAATCACGCGGGTTGGCTACTGCATCTTGAATGGCTTTTTTTGTAATCTCGGAAAACACCACTCGGTACAGTGTCCGGTCTTCAAGCAAACCTTTATCGCGAAGAATTTCGGCAACATGCCAAGATATTGCTTCTCCCTCGCGATCTAAATCCGTGGCCAGATAAATAGCTTCTGCTTTTTTGGCTTCGCGCACAATCGCATCAATATTTTTCTTGCTGCGGTCAATCAGGCGATAATGCATTTTGAAGTCGGCATCGGTTTCTATCGCCCCTTCACCTTTAATTAAATCACGCACATGACCGAAAGAGGCAAGAACTTTGAAGTCCTTACCGAGATATTTATTAATAGTAGATGCCTTGGCAGGCGACTCTACAATTAGCAGATTTTTAGCCATTCTTTTTATACCAATCGACAAATCAGCCACGATCTGTAATCAGTGGCTGATTGTATTAATCCTGTTTCTTAAATCAAGGCTTTAAATTTAAATAAAGCCGGCTCGTTGACCAATTTCAACCAGCGCAAAACAGAATCCCTTATTTATTAATGCCGATATTCTATCTCTGTGTCAAACATCAATTCTTCCATCCAGGCAAAATTTGCTTCCTGGCCGGGTTGATTAAACAACACCATCAGCACTACCCACTTGATATCATCGAGACAAATATCATCACTATCAAGCGCCATTAAACGATCCAAAACCAGCTCCCTACAGTTGGTATCAAGGACTGCTACATTCTCTAAATAGAGCAGAAAACCACGACAATCAGCATCCAGCCGATCCATTTCCTGTACCGAATAAATTCGCATCGGCTGATCGCTGGTTGGAATAGTAACTGGAGTTTCACGCTGATCTGCTAGAGCATCTAACCAGTTGAAGGCTTTATCAATTTCTGCATTACTAAAGCCCGCCTGATGCAGGGAATCTTCCATGCTATAGCGATCATCGACCTCTTCAACCTGGTCGTAGATGTAGTTTTCAAACAGGTACATCAGTACCTCGAGTACATTTTCTTTCATTATTTTGACAAACCTGTTCTCAATTTCTCGATCCACTATGGGATCATTCCAAACGACTAAAGGTTCCACCAGGATGGGTTTGCACCATTCCTTGCAGTTCCAACATGAGTAGCATGGAGGAGACTGCCTGCGGGGTCAATCCACTTAGGCGAATAATTTTTTCCACTGACTGCGGATCAAAGCTCAAAGCTGACCATATTTGCATATATTCTGGGTCTGCTAACAAGCTCTCTGACTGGTTTTTAGGTGCCCTTGCTTCACTTTTCACTGGCTCTTGCAAACGCTGGCGCAGCTCAGCGGCAACTTCTGCAGCAACTGGCCCTAACTCCTGAATTACATCATCACCGATCTCAACCAGCTTCGCGCCCTCTCTGATTAAACGGTGGCAGCCTTTCGACATGGGGTTATGGATTGATCCGGGTATGGCAAAAACATCGCGGCCCTGCTCAGTAGCTAACCTGGCTGTAATCAGGGTGCCACTTTTCACTCCAGCTTCAATCACCAAAACACCCATGGATAAACCACTGATAATTCTATTTCTGGATGGAAAGTGAGATGGCTTGGCACTGGTACCTGGGGGGAATTCTGAAACCAGCAAGCCAGATTCTGCAATTTGCCGGCTTAATGTGCGGTTACTGGCTGGATAGACCACATCTGCCCCCGTTCCAAGCACAGCAATTGTACTGCCTGCACTCAATGCGCCCTCATGTGCCTTGGCATCGATACCACTGGCCAGACCGGAGACTATTAGAAAACCTTTTTTAGTTAAATGACTAGCAAACGCAGCCGCATTCTCTAAGCCACCACGAGTAGGGTTCCGGGAACCAATAATTGCGATTTGTGGCTGCCAGAATAAATTCGGGTCACCCACCAACCATAAAGCAACTGGTGGGTCTGGGATTCGTTTGAGTAAATTTGGATAATCAGGGTGATCAAAGGTCAACAAATGATGATTGCCAACTTGCAACCACGCAGTATCAGACTGCAGCAGCTCAAGGTCTGGCTTGCTCAGGTAAGCCCTGGAGGCTGCCGCTAAGCCTAATGACTTTGAAAATAAACTGGCAATACCGCCTGCTGCAAGTGCCTTCAAAATGACTGCGCGCCCCAAACCAGGGGCGCGCAGTGCTATCAACCAATTGCGGAGAGTATCGCTGTCTAAATTGCGATGCAATCAGATTCCAATTAGAGTTTAGTATCTGGGTGCTTGAGTAGATCACCGCTAGTGACTTCGCGATAACCACCAAGTATCAGGCCATAACTCAAATTCTCAAAACTCCTGAACACCAGCAACATTCCAACTTTCTCATCTGGTAACTGCACCGCTCCTTTACTGGAGCCCCAGCCGGAAGCCTCCGAGCCTTTAGTGAATTTAACATCATCATTTACAACCAAGCCTGGGTGGAAGATGGAAAATACATGACCAGACTCAATTCCATCATTACTGCCACCACTCAATGCTACAACCCGGAAATGCCCAGCTCTGAGCATGTCATCACCTAAGGTCAGCAAACGTAAATTATCTGGCACTACATCCATTGATTTGGGATGAAAATACCGATCATAAGCGTGTGTTTCAACTGGTATCAGGTAATCACCGGGCTTCACCTCGCGTTTCCCGCCAAGCACTTCCAAAATTGCCGGATCGCCGCTTTTAACCACCTTAACCCGAGCTACTTCATACATCTCATAACCCAGCACGCGCATGTTCTTGCCTTCGCGCACAAAGCCTTTATCGCGCACAGGAACATATTCATTGCCACGGGCGCCAGCTTTATGACGAATTGTTGTGGTTCCATGCTTGCCTGTTTTTTCCTGATAAATATAGCTCAACTCAGCAACCATATATTCAGTTCCAAGCTCACCAGAAATGCCCCGAGCGTAAGTATGATCACCGCGCATTGCATTTAAGCGGTCCTCGTTATTGGCAATCAAATATGGAAGACTGTTAAATTCAGAAGCAGAGAGTATGCGCGGTTTGATCAAAAAGTTATCAATCAGATCAAATGGAATTGCATCAATAGGCCGGCCGCTGATTTCGCGGATCTGAGGTTCAACCCGATTGATGACCAAGCGCGGTTGCCCATCTACGTAAATCAGGGAAATCTTATCGCCCGGATAAATCCAATGCGGATCTGCAATTTGCGGATTAGCCTGCCAAATGGCTGGCCATTGCCAGGGATGTTCGAGAAAACGACCCGAAATATCCCAAAGAGTGTCACCTTTTACAACCACATAATCTTGTGGATGACCGGCGCGTAATTGCACATCCTGTGCATGAACTGCTGAAAGCCAGGCCAGTGCAATTATC
>CAZEFU010000106.1:0-6417 GCA_964511515.1 uncultured Wenzhouxiangellaceae bacterium | reverse complement strand
ATATTTGTTAGCACCGGAAATGATGTAGAGGGGATGCGTTTTAGTCGTGATCAACGCACTGGTATCTATACCCGTTGGATTCAGCACGATTCGGCAATAAATCCGGGCAACAGTGGTGGGCCCTTAGTTAACTTATCAGGTGAAGTCATTGGTGTAAACACGCTGGGTTCTACGAATATGGGTTTTGCTATCCCCGGAAATTTAGCATCTGAGGTAGTCGCTAAATTGAGTAAGCATGGCCATGTTCCAAGAAGCTGGTTCGGTTGGGCACTCAAGCCGATAAGGAATACCGGGATTGAGAAAGGTGTGCTGGTAAATTCAATAGTTGAGAATGGTCCTGCAGCCAAATCGGGAATAATGGCTGGGGATGTTATTCTTGCTATTGATAATGAAGTCATTATGGTTTGGTTTGCTGAAGAAAAGCCTCCCTTGTTAATGAAGCTTTCTGATTATCAGATTGGTAGCGAAGTTAGTTTGCGTTATTTGCGCGATGATAAAGTGTTTAAAACCACTCTGAAAACCAGCGAATTATTACCAGAGCAGGGTAAGAAAACATATTTTCGAGAATGGGGTCTTGTTGGTATTGGGATAACCAGAAAAATGGCCCAAAACCGCCGACTTCAGTCTCATCTTGGGGTGTTGGTTCAGGGAGTACGGGGCGGTGGTCCAGCAGAAACGGCGGAGCCATCTTTGCGTAAAGGCGATGTTATAACTGCAGTGAACGGAAAAAAAGTGACTTCTTTACATGAAATGATCAGTGCGTATGAGGTGCTTGTGGATAATATATCTACAGACGACCACGCTCTGCTAGAATTCACCCGTCTCGGGCGCAGTAATATGACCTTGTTGAATATGCGTAATGGAGGGGCTAATCCGCTCACACCTGAAGTTGCTAAAGCCTGGCTTGGAATATCCGTACAACCTGTAT
The DNA here is from genome assembly GCA_964511515.1 of uncultured Wenzhouxiangellaceae bacterium. Lineage (GTDB taxonomy): Bacteria > Pseudomonadota > Gammaproteobacteria > Xanthomonadales > SZUA-36 > SZUA-51. Next base: position 5,489 of record CAZEFU010000106.1, on the reverse strand, counting down.
TAGCGGATCTAGCCAAGCGGCTTGGATCACCTGCAGCTACCGGGTTCAGGATCACTAGAGTTTATCCAGAAACTTTTGCCTATAAGTCGGGGCTGGCTGAAGGTGATATTATTCTTTCACTCAATGGCGAACGAGTGATTCCGAGAGGTAGACAAGACTCAGGGATGTTGCATAGGTTAATACGTCGACTGGATATTGGTGATAGTGCTGCTTTGTTAGTTTCCCGGTATGGGAAGCAACAAGAGATTGCAGTGACGCTTGAGCGCACACACCTTACTCGGGCTGAGGTAGAGCGTGATAAGAATGGTGATTTTGGTCTCTCTGTACGCGAGATAACTTTCTTTGATCGCGATGAAAATCGCTGGCCAGAAGACACTAACGGGGTTCTAGTAGAAAAGATAGAGCAAGCCGGTTGGGCTCAGCTTAGCGGAATTCGTTTTAATGACCTGGTATTGAAAATTGATGGGAATGTAATTAATGATCTGGGCGACTATAAAGATAAAATTAAAGCAATCACCGAATCAAGATCTGAGCGAGTGACATTCCTGGTACTAAGAGGGGCGGAAACAAGATTCTTGTATGTTGAGCCTGACTGGTTGCTCGAAGACTAATTGATTATTACGCACTGAATATAGTGCCTACATTAAACACTGAACGAGGGAAATAATGAAAAACATTAAATTTTGTAAAATGATACTGAGCATGTTTCTTGTGGTTGGGTTGAATACAGCTGGGCTGGCAGCAGATAAGGTCGATTTCAAGAAACTAATAGAGCAGCGTGCCAAGAGCTTGGTTACAGTTAAGTTTATCTTGAATGTTAGTATAGGGGGTATGGCCAACATGGATCAGGAAAGCGAGAATGAAATGACCTGTGTTATGGTCAGCTCCGATGGCCTGGTAATATGCTCCAATAATAAATTATCTGGTTTTATGAGAATGATCAATCAGATATCTGGCGGTGACCGCGTAAAAATCTCTGCCACTCCAAAAGAACTGAAGGTTATTGTAGGCTCAGATGCGAATACATATGAGGCGGAAATCTTCAAAAAAGATTCTGAGCTGGATATTGTCTGGATAAAAATTAAAAACAGTAATGGTGTTAAATTCACTTTTATTGATTTTGCTTCAGCTAAGGAAGCAGTCGTGGGTGATAAAATCATTATTTTGCGCCGAATGGGTGATTATTTTGATAGAGAAATTGTAGTTAGTTCAGCCAGGGTTGGAGGCATTACCAGTAAACCTCGCAAACTGTATGTTGCTGATTCTACACGTAATCATGGTGGCGGTTTGCCAGTGTTCGCGAGTAACGGTGATGTGATTGGTTTTATGGTTACACAGCTTCCTGATGCAGATGACAAGGCTCAATCATTGTTTCGTATGATTTCTGGTAACATTCAGGATGGAATGTCCGGTCTTATTCTTCCGGCTGCTGAGGTCGCAAGCGCTACTGCAAGGGCAATGCAGCAGTAGAGAAATTGCCTGGGCACTAAAATTGACACTGCCGTTATCAGCGATTGAGAAGTTTTGATGTTTCTCAGGTTTTGAGAAGCGCACGTGGTCTTATATGTCTCAAGCAAGGAGATATATATGAAAACACAGTTTTTAAATCAACGTAATCGTTACCAAAAAGAATCTATAGAGGGCGCGGAAGTAGGCCAGTTCATGCAGCAATGTCGCGAGATGTTTGCAATTGTTGGAAATACGTTAGGTCTTGGTGCAGTGATGTTAGTTGGCTATTTTGCCGCTACTGGTGCCGAGGATTTTTTCCAAAAATTCTTTGGTTAAAACCAAGCTTTAAGTCCAGCGCCAAACATTCCTAATAAACCTACGATCCCAATTCCAAAGCATATGCTGCGCGCATTTGAAATGCCGGCATAATAACAAAGCATATGCCCAAGCCGGCCAAGCAAATAGGTTCCAGAAAATATATTCAGCCAGACTGGGTTAGCTGCGGAAAGCATGCCAAATATTGCAAATAATATAAATATTGCAATGCTTTCATTTGTGTTTGCATGTGCGCGGTAGGCTCTGAAGATGAAATTATTGTGGTCAACTGCAATACTGCTGCCTGGAGTATGTTTGGCTTTAATCGCTACTACATCAAAAACTATCAGTTGTAGCAGTAATAAGATGCCTATACTGCCCATCGCTATTATTGTGATGTTATATGCTGATAAATATTCCATAATTAGTCCCGTTATAGTGATGTTCTTAACAAGATTTGGTCTTGTACATGTCGTGTAAACATATTTTCTACAAAAGAACATTGCGGGATTACTTTCAGATTTCTCGCCTTGGCATGCTCGACCATATCTTCATATAAAAGCTGTGCCAGTCCCTCGCCTCGGTGATCAGGGTTGACTCGGGTGTGATCTACTGTGATGGTATTGGCAGAACTTTTTATAAAGGTCATTTCAGCGTAGTCACCAATAGAAAAGCGACCACTTGATTTATCTTCATAAAATCCTATTTTCTGCTCAGTATTCATAGTTTAAGTACGGTGTTTGCCACCATCCCAGCCGCCTTGGGTTAAAACTCGTTCGCCCATTGTTATAGCTGGGGTTTCTATTTCTGTGGCCATAGAGTCATTCCAGCGATTGAGAAAACCATAGAGACTGATTGCGGCAAGCATTTCAACGATTTGATCATCGCTCCAGTATTTTTTCAATTCATCCATGATCTGCGCATCTACACCGTTCGGAATTGACCCGGCAGCGAGAGCATAGTCCAGTCCTGCGCGCTCGGCATCGCTATAGAGTGGGCTGGTTTTATATTCCCAAATAGCATCCAGCTTTTCCTGGCTGACAGCGTGCAGGTTGGCAGCAATTAAAGAATGGGCTTCGCAATATTGGCAGCCAGCAGCACGGCTGGCGAAATGTGCCAACAAACGCTTGAAACCTGGATCAACAGCACCTTCAGGGTCCATTACAGCTTTGGTTAAAGCACCAAAGGCTTTAACTATTTGCGGCCGCCTTTGCATGGTGAGTAAACTGTTGGGTACAAAGCCAAGTATATCTTCAAAAATAGCAAAATCTTCTGCTAGTTCTGGTGTGGTTTCCGCGGGTAGTGGTTGCATGTGCGCCATAATAAGTCCTTTAAATTATTGCCCTTAGGCTACCGCGCTGGCGGCTGTATTTTCAGTTTTTCTTGGGCCGTTTACAATTGCATCACGGGTGGCATCAACAATCATATCAATTTCGGCTGAGGTGATCATAAAGTGTGGGGTATAGCGCAGTGAGTTCTCACCACCATGAATAACATTTACGCCTTGTTGGCGCATATACTCCTCACTGGAATTAGCACCGTAACCTTTGTAAGCAGTACCATCTAGTTCGACTGAGAAGAGTAGGCCAGTGCCCTGTATTTTAGTTATACGACCACCCATTTCAGCTTGCAAGCTATTTAATTTATCGAGAAATTCTTGCCCACGGACTCGAATATTAGCGCGTAACTCTGGGGTAATAGAGTTAAGTACCGAGCAAGCCACATCTAATGCCCGTGGATTAGTAGTCATGGTATTACCATAAATACCTTTTCGATAAAGGCTGGCTGTTGATTCTGTCATTGCTAATACTGAAAATGGATATTGGCCAGCGTTCAGGGCTTTGGAATAGGTTTCCATATCCGGTGGTGGCAGATGCTCAAACCCTGGGTAATCTACTATCGAAAGTACACCATGGGCACGAATGCCAGCCTGGATTGAGTCCACTAGGAATAGTGAGCCATGTGTCGAGGTAAGTTCACGGGCTTTAGCATAAAATTCTGGGCTAATTGCCTGGCCTGGATTGCCTTCGCCCATTACTGGCTCTATAAAGAAAGCTTCAATAAATATTTCGCTATCTTCGGCCCATTTATAAACCTGTTCTAATTGCTCGATATCGTTAGGGTCTACCGTGATTAAGCTATCGTTATCACGGAAACTTGCCAGGTATTTGGTATAGGTTGCACGGGTTGAATCGGAAAACTGTGCTGGGCGATCGGTGCGGCCATGAAAGGCTCCTGCCAAGCCGAGCTTGCGAATTTTACGACAAGCTTTTGGCCCGCCAGGGTCGGTCATCAATTTGGCATTAATGTCAGATATGCGTGCAGCCACGGTAACAGCTTCAGAGCCGCTATTTAGACACAGAAATTTACTGAACGGGCTGCCGCCACGGCTGTGTCCAACTTCACGCCTTATGGCATCAATAAAATATTTCTGTGATATGTTCGGGGTCATTACATTAGCCATGGCATGGGGTTGCGCCATGGCAGTTAATACAGCTTTAGGTGCATGCCCGAAACCGAGCATGCCGTAGCCGCCATTGTCATGTACCACAGCACCTTTGAGGGTGACCATCCAGGGGCCACTAGCAGCGGCTACAACAAATGGATTTATTGCATCATCAGCATAGAAATTTACGTAACCATCTTGGATTTTCTTAATTTGGGCTGCTTCGTCTAGTTGCAGTAAGTCAGGGCCGTCTTTCCCTAATTGCTTGAAAACGGCTAAAGCACTATCTATTGCATGCAGTAAAGCTGCATCAGTTTGCGCAAATTCAAGTATTACTTCATCGCTAAGGCCGCTGGTCAATGCTGCGCCACCGTATGCTCGCATGCTATTTAGTTTATCGATTGCACCCATGGTTGTTACTCTCCAAACTGCTAGTTATTGTCGCTAAGATTTGATTGATCAGAAAAGAATCAGGATACCACAAGCAGCACTAGTTTCGCTCGCTTTGAGCTAGCGCCCAGTCAATATGTTCTTCAATCATGCTGCTGCAGTTGCTTTTTATTTGCTGTAATAGTTGTTCGATGGCTAAAGTCTCTGTTGACTGCGCTTGCTCTGAGCTTAAAGCGTTACCAGCGGCCACTATCAGGTTACGTTGCCAGCTGTTAAAGCCAATCCTGCGAATTGCACTACCAGTCATTTGCTCTAAAAACTTATTTTCGCTCCAGCTCAGTAATTTGGTTAGTTTTGGTGCATCTAATTGTCCGCGTACCTCAAAGTCCAGTTCTTGGGTGATTTTAGCAAAGCGATTCCAGGGGCAAGTTGCTTGGCAATCATCGCAGCCATAAATTCGGTTGCCTATTGCGCGGCGAAACTCCAATGGAATAGGTCCTTTGTTTTCAATAGTTAAATATGAAATGCAGCGCCGTGCATCAACTTTGTATGGGGTAACTATCGCTTGGGTTGGGCAGATATCAATACAGCGAACACAGTCGCCACAGTGTTCAATAGCTTCAGTATCAACTGGTAGCGGTAAACTGGTATAGATCTCACCAAGGAAAAACCAACTACCCGCTTTCTGATTGAGAACATTGCTGTGTTTACCAATCCAGCCCAAGCCGGCTTTTTGTGCCAAGGCTTTTTCCAGTACCGGAGCGCTGTCTACAAAAACCCGATAAGAATGCTCACCAATTTCAGTTTCAATTCTGCTTGCTAGTTTCTGCAAGCGTTTGCGCATAAGTTTGTGGTAATCACGACCTAGGGCGTAGCGGGAAATGACTGC
>CAZEFU010000105.1:0-6431 GCA_964511515.1 uncultured Wenzhouxiangellaceae bacterium | reverse complement strand
CAGAACAGATACCTTTGAACACAGATAAGCTTGCATCTGCAGATGATTTCTTATGGAAATTAGAGCTAGCCGATATGCAGCTTCAATTTTATGCAGTTTCCATTGGCAATCCCCATATCGTTATTCTGGCTGAGGATAATCCTGGAATAACTCTGGAATTTCTGGCGCAGGAACTAACCGAGAATTTAGCTTTTCCAGCCGGAGTTAATATCGGCTTAGTCGAGACTTATTCTCGCACACAGATTGTTTTACAAGTACACGAACGCGGCAGCGGTCAAACCCAAGCTTGCGGCAGTGGCGCATGCGCGGCAATGGCAGCACTACGGCAAGCGGGAAAAGTTGAACAGCAAGTCACAGTCATTCAGGCGGGCGGTAAATTGGATATAGATTGGCCAGCTGATAAGTTAATGCTTGCGCAGAGTGGCAGAAATGGCAATAATGACCTCTGGATGTCTGGTCCAGCAGCTTATATCTTTCAGGGAGAAACGGATGACAGCTGAGCAAACAACACAAAAAGTAGATGAGAAGGCAGTCATTGATTGGCTGCAGCAACATCCTGATCTATTTCTGCGCCACCCGGAGTTACTCGATAGCCTTCAACTTAGTCACACCGATAGCGTTAATACGACTTCATTGATCGAGCATCAAGTTGGGCGTTTACGCCTAAAAAACCAGGAAATAGAGCGCAAAATGCGCCAAATGCTGGAAAACGGGCTGGAAAATGAGAAATTGATGGCAAAAATCCATCGTTTGACCCTTGATCTTGGCGGCACCTCTGACCTGAATAATTTCTTCCAGTTACTACTAGATGAACTGCGCAATAACTTCAATGCCGACTATGTTTATATTGGCCTGTTTGAAGATAAAGTAGGCGATGACATAACAATACCGGTTAATCTACTCCAGCGCGACAACCCAGAGCTTGCCCCTTTCCATAGCCTTTTGGTTGCTAATCAAACCAGTTGTGGTCGTTTGGCACGGGAAAAACTGCAATTCCTATTTGGTCGCGATAATCCCGTGCGCTCTACAGCATTAGTACCGCTTGGCAGCAAGGGTGAATACGGCATGCTAGCGATTGGTTCAGAAAGCCCTGGGCGTTTCTTTCCGGGTATGGGCACTATGTTTCTTGAACTACTCAGCCAGGCTATCAGCCATCGCTTGAATATTTCAGAATCTGCTCCGCAACGGCTAATTGCTTAAGTAAAACCGTGACCGGCCTGGCCGACTCAATTGAAACCTACCTGCAGTTTCTGCAGTTGGAAAAACAACTTTCACCACAAACCGTGAAGGCCTATCGTCGCGATCTGGCGTTATTTAATCAACAGTTAAGCAACGCTGGGGAAATCTCCGCTGAGACTATCAATGAATCTCAAATAAGGAGTTTTATTGCCGGCCAGCACCGCCGCGGACTTGGTTCTCGTTCTTTGCAGAGATTATTGTCAGCAATTCGCAGCTTCTACAAATATTTATTACGCCAGAACCTAGTCAACAGCAATCCAGCTGTAAATGTGCGCGCACCCAAACAAAAACGCCGCCTACCTGCGACCTTAGATGCAGATACAGTAAACCAGTTGCTGTCTTTTCAGGCAGATACCCCAATTGCCATTCGCGATAAGGCCATGTTTGAGCTGTTTTATTCATCTGGCCTGCGTTTGAGTGAACTAGCCAGCTTGGAGTTCTCAGCAATAGATACCCGCTCCGGCCTAGTTAGGGTTATGGGCAAGGGTGCTAAAGAGCGAGTTATACCAGTAGGTCGCATTGCGCTGGAAGCACTAGAAGCATGGCGCAGAGAGCGTGCTGGAATAGCAGATTTTGATGAAACAGCAATCTTTGTGAGTATGCGCGGCAAGGCTATTGCTGTGCGGAGCATTCAGCAACGAATCGCATATTGGGCGCGGCGACAGGGGCTACCGCAAAGAGTTTATCCACATCTTCTGCGACATTCTTTTGCCTCCCACCTGCTCGAATCCAGTAGTGACCTGCGAGCGGTACAGGAGCTGCTTGGGCATGCAGATATTTCTACTACGCAAATATATACCCATCTGGATTTCCAGCACCTAGCGAAAGTTTATGACAAGGCTCACCCACGGGCGAAGAAAAAGTCTAAGTAAATACTTAGATCATGCATTGGGGTATTTATAAGCATGGATTCCGGGTTCGCCTATTCGGCGCTCCGAGAAAGACGGAGTATGAGCGCAAAGACAGAGCACTAACGGCAAAGCTGCACAAAAAACACCATCTCAGTTAAACAACTCATCTTGTATTACCCACCACAGACCCCATGTTAAACCTCAATACAATCAAGTTCGGGCAAACAGATGGAACAATTTCGCGGTACTACAATTATTTCAGTTCGACGTGGTAATCAGGTGGTAATTGGCGGTGATGGTCAGGTAACTCTGGGCAACACTGTGATGAAATCCAGCGCCAGGAAGGTGCGCCGCTTGTATAAAGATAAAATCCTGGCGGGGTTCGCTGGTGGTACTGCTGATGCTTTTACCCTGTTCGAACGCTTTGAAGGTAAGCTGGAAAAACATAACGGCCAACTAACCCGAGCTGCAGTGGAAATGGCCAAAGACTGGCGTACCGACCGCAGCTTGAGAAAACTCGAAGCTCTTCTAGCCGTTGCCGATGAAACAACATCTCTCATAATTTCCGGCAATGGTGATGTAATAGAGCCTGAAAATGGCCTAATTGCAATTGGCTCAGGCGGCCCGTTCGCTCAATCAGCTGCCATGGCACTACTGGATAATACCGACCTTAGTGCTGAAGATGTAGTCCGCAAAGCACTGGGAATAGCTGCTGATATATGCATCTATACCAACAATAACCTGGTAACTGAATCACTCAATACCGAACAAGGAACCGACTGAATGTCTAAAATGACTCCCCGTGAAATCGTCCAGGAACTTGATAAACACATAATTGGCCAGGCCGATGCCAAACGCGCTGTTGCTATTGCCTTGCGTAATCGCTGGCGCCGAATGAAGCTACCACAGGCTTTACGCGACGAGATCACTCCTAAGAACATTCTGATGATCGGGCCAACTGGTGTGGGTAAAACCGAGATTGCCAGACGCCTGGCTAATCTTGCCCAAGCACCGTTTATTAAAGTAGAAGCAGCCAAATTCACTGAAGTTGGCTATGTAGGCAAGGATGTTGAGTCTATTATTCGTGACCTTGTAGATACCGCTGTGAAAATGGCACGTGAACAAGCCATGGTAGATGTGCGCGCCCGGGCAGAAGATGCAGCAATTCAAAGAATTCTGGATTTACTTCTACCCCAGCCACAAAATGTCGGCTTCGCTAACGAGCCACAATCCAGCAGCCAATCTGATAGCGATACCCGCTCCAAGTTACGCCAAAAGTTAGTTGCGGGCGAGCTTGATGATCGAGAAATTGAATTCGATATTTCATCCCAGGCCGGGGTTGAAATTATGACCCCTCCCGGTATGGAAGAAATGGCTAGCCAACTGCAAGGCATGTTCCAAAATATGTCTAGCAACCGCTCACAAACCCGCAAGATGAAAATTTCTGAAGCCAGACCAATCCTTACCGAAGATGAAGCGGCCAAATTGATCAATGATGAAGAGATCAAGCAACAGGCACTGGAAAATGCCGAGCAAAATGCCATTGTCTTTATTGATGAACTGGATAAAGTAACCAAACGCTCTGAATACGGCGGTGGTGATATTTCCCGCGAAGGTGTGCAACGCGATTTACTCCCGCTGGTTGAAGGCTGTACCGTTTCAACCCGCTATGGAATGATTAAAACCGATCATATGCTGTTTATTTCATCAGGTGCATTCCACCTGTCCAAACCTTCTGACCTAATTCCTGAATTACAGGGCCGGATGCCAATTCGAGTTGAACTGCACGCCTTGGGGGTGAATGAATTCGGCCGAATTCTAACCGAACCTAACGCCTCTTTAACCGAGCAATATCAAGCCTTAATGGGCACTGAGGGTGTAAACCTGAAATTTAGTGAGAACGGCGTACAGAGAATTGCTGAAATTGCCTGGCAAGTAAACGAGAACACTGAAAACATAGGTGCTAGACGACTACATACAGTATTGGAACGCCTGCTAGATACGATCTCATTTGATGCTCCAGACCGCGATGGCCAGAGCATTACAATTGATGCCGAATATGTAAACCAGCATCTAAATGAGCTGGCCGCTGACGAGGACCTTTCCCGCTATATTCTCTGAAGGATATAGAAATTATTCAGATTGCTGCTGTATAGACGGCATCTCTTTGACATAAATATCAGTTTTGGTATACGGAATTTCGATACCCTCAAGCCGCAGGCGCTTATAAATTGCCATATATAAAAGATGACTGAGGCGGCCTCTAAGAACCGGCAGATCAATCCAGCAGAGTAATTCAAAATCCAAACCAGAAGCGCCAAAGCTGCGCAAGCGCACTCTTGGCGGTGGTTGCTTGACTACATGTTCGATCTCATCGGCAATATGGGTGAGTAATTCAACAACTTGATCTACATCGCTACCATAGGCAACATTAACCTTGATACGAATCCGTTCTTTTTCCCATGGCCCACCACTTTCATTGACGATTTTGGTATTACCAATAACTGCATTCGGAATAGTTATTTCGATATCATCACGGGTTAATAATCTGGTTGAGCGCAAACCAACATGGGTAACCTTGCCGCGTTCACCACTATCAAGATTGATATAGTCGCCAATTTTGTAAGGTGCATCGGCAATAATAAATACGCCAGAAAATAAATTTGCCAGTGTATCCTTTGCAGCAAAACCGACCGCCACACCAATGATGCCAGCTGAGGCCAGCCACGCCGTTGGATCAATCCCCCAAATTATCAGCAGGATATATGCCGAGGCCGCGACAACTAAAATCTTAAACACAATATTAAATAGAGGGATTGTGCGCTCTTGAATTACTGAGACGTGATCCTTAACATGGCTTAAGAAATCTAAAATTAAACTTAGAGAACGCAGGCCAGCGGCGGTCCAGGTAATAATCATGATGCTTAACAAGAAGCGATAAACTACATTATCCCAAGCTTCAGAAAACTGCATCGCAGCTGCCGCTACCATTAAGAAAACCATCAACACTGTGATAAACACAGGGCGCGCAAACAAATTGACCAGGCGATCATCAAACTCTGACTTGGTCTTACTTGCCAGACGCGCGAAAACTTTAGTAAATACCCACTGCACTAACTTGGCAAGGATGATTCCGATAATCAACATCACCACTGCCAGCAACAGGTTATTCTCTTGCAAAATATCCCAGAAAGGCCGCAACGATACTGGCATCATCTTGTCTATATCTTCCAACAGCACCCTGCCCTCAGACAGGTTCTGAGGTAGCACCTCACTTACAGGCTCAGTTTGCTGCTGATTATTCACTTGTTCCGACATCTCAAAAAACCCCAAAAGATCGCAGTAAAATTACTGCGCTAATACATGGATACTAACAAACTTAGGCTCTACTGAACATATATCCCGGAATAGAGCCTGTGTGTTTTTGCACAGAAAGCGCCCAAAAATTACGGTGGTGTATAATTGATGCCTTAATTTGGTATAAAGAAATAGGTGAAATATTGGCATGGAAACTAAATCTTTAGTAGCTCTTGCGCTTGTTCTTTCCGGCATCATCATAACTACGCAAACTTCCAATGCAGATGAAGCCAAGCAGCTCAATGATAGTGCGAGCGCCAAACACTTTGAATCCGAATCAGCTTTCGAGCTTGAACCAATCGAGGTAACTCGTGGCAATATCAGCTTTGAAGAAGAGCTAACCTTGCGCATTGTGCGCCAGGCATTTAAGGAAGTACCAAGCAATAAACGCGAAGATATAGACAAACTGCTCTGCTGGCTGGAAAAACCCGTAGGCAGCCGCATCAGTCGACTTGGCTGCGCCCGAAATGGTGATGTTTGGGCCTTGCGCCCCGATAACACACTCGATGGCAGCATGCTTCTAAGCTCACGCTACAAGGGAGCTGGTTATGGTGAGTTCATGATCGCCTCTCGCCCTATGACTCGCGGCAGACTAAAGAAAATACTGGCGGCACTACCTGGTACGGACTCATTTGATAAAGAATTTATCGCTATGGCGATAAATGGAGATAAACCACCAAGAAATGCGCCAACAGAGCAAGAAATAGACCAGTTCGCCAAAGCCTGGTTGCAGATTAAACGGCTCAACAAACGAGGGAAATCTGAAGATATCCAAATTGCCGCAATAAATACTGAAGGCTTGACCTTAAAGCGATACAACCAAATAGCCGAACTCACCGAAACCTATAAAAGCATAAAGAAAGATATATCCACCCAGGTCAAACTATTCCGTTAATTCAATACTAGTACAGCTAATATTCCTCACTATTGAGGCTGTGTGAAAAGTCAGAAGATGGGATAATAAGGCACCGAGAAGAAACAGGG